>JBBJOD010000553.1:0-3448 GCA_037721715.1 Chitinophagaceae bacterium
CCTACCCGCTTTCACCTGACAATAAGTTGAGACAGTAAAACGATTTTTTTAAATTAGCCCTCCGTTCACAAGTAACACAAACCAACTCTCTGAAGAAAACTAATGACCAGTTAATGATCCGGATCAGAAACTTTGAAAAATAAAACGGCTGTCGACTTGTAGCGATCAACCTTCAGCTATAGTTGATAGCGTTAAGGCCAGAATTCCAGGAGTTTCCGCTGGTTCTTGCGCAAACTTCAGAAACTTCTTATTATTTCGTCAACGCTCACCTGCTACAAATTACAACCATCAGATAGCTGATGGCTAAATATAAGCAACGCTTAACTGGGTAAGGTTGGCTGAAGAATGAATGGAGAACCTTTGAAAATCATTCATCTTATAAATGAACTGGACAAAAACGTCTCTACTTTATAAACATCATACATCACATCGCCGTCATGATCAGCTGAGATAAAAGAGCCGCTGTCAAATACTACCTCTTCTTTTTCAACTTCGTTTAGTTGATTGAATTCAAATATTGTCATAACGTAAAATAAAAAAATGAAGAATTAATTTACAAATCTTTTTTGAATTAATATACAATAATAACGGGATCAATAAGGTATATATAAATGATTCTTTAATTCTTATTTGCTTTAGTTATGCCCTACCTTTTGTAACCAATACCTGGTAAAGAGGCCTAAAGTTCTGATCGTATTATTCTTTAAGAATGTGATCTAAATTTTAAGCTTATCATAAAATCTATCCTGATGTTAAAAATCTATAAACAAGACCTAACAAACGACACAAAGCTAGGTTCAATCGATTTTACCCAAATTAAAAAAGCTGCATTAATTTTGCGAGCCATAAATCATTCCTTGCGTTACAAAATTTTGAGCCTGATTGAAGAAATGCAGAAAGCTACTGTGACGGAAATGTATGTCAAACTTCAACTGGAACAATCTGTAGCCTCTCAACACCTGGCTATCTTGAGAAGATCGTCTATTGTAAAAACCAGCCGTGACGGGAAGTTTATATATTATGAATTGAACCACGACCGAATAAACGAGCTGAATAAATGTGTGCACAATCTATTGCAACCCAAGACTGTTCATGAAAAGACCGTTGGTAGTGAGTAGTGCCAGGCCTGTTATGTCCACTGAGGGCACGTTTTTTCTGGCCTAATTAGACTGCTGAATCATTAACAAAATATCCTTCTTATTAAATAAATTTGTCCGGAGATTAAGCCCTGCCAGGGTTGTGGTAACTTAACAGCAGAACCCAGCCAGTCAGGTTCTTTACTCAGCAAGTCACCCCTACCTTATTACAACTTTATAGTCTCATTAGATATCCTGCCTAATTCCTGCACGGTATAGCCATAATAAAGAATTCCCTGTCCGGAAATACTTAAAGCAGGTATACTGGTGTAACTATCGAACGACCATCCTACCGGGTTTCCATCTACTACCCTGCCTATCTTGATAATTGCTGCTTTCATACAATATTGGTTGTATTTTACGTATCGTCGGTTTGGTTGGAATTACAACAACAACCTGGACCTTTACATTACGCACGGGCGCTCTGGCTGAATGATAAAAAGTAATGCTGATCCGTTTCGATTATGCCTAAGCGTTTAAGTTGTTTCATGTTCATTCTGATTACTCAATTAAGTAACCTGATTCCAGAAAACAGAAAGGCTCTTTTGTTACTCGTGGTTCAGGAATTGTAGTATATTTCCAGTGTAATTTTTGATTTAGAACTACGCGCCGATTTCGCTTTCAGCTGTTAGCGATCAGCTACGAGGAGATCAGTGCAGGCAACTTCGTTCCGTTAAAAACCGACTGGTGATAGCTGAAGGCCAGACGATAAGGTTAACATATTACTACTTCACAAAAAGTATTTTTTTGCAGATCGTTTTGCACGTAGAATCAATGAATGAGCTACTAAGCCAAAGCCTTATAAATAGCTGGGTTAACAAATCTTCGTTATGAATAAACTCATTTTACTGGCGTCTATAGGCTTGTTTTGCCAATGTAATACCTTGCAAAAAAGCGCCGGAACAACAGACGCTACGGTAACAAAGACATTTACGAACCCGCTGCTGCCAGCAGGTGCCGACCCTTGGGTAATACAAAAAAACGGCGTTTATTACTATATGCACACCACCGGCAACCGGCTTGTGCTTGGCAAAACAATGAATATCGCTGAGCTGAAAAATGCTGAGCTGAAAACGATTTGGGAACCTCCTGCAGGTACCGCTTATTCAAAAAATATATGGGCACCGGAAATACACCTCATCAATGGTAAATGGTATATCTACTTTGCCGCTGACGATGGCAACAACAGGAACCATCGGCTATATGTGCTGGAAAACGATTCAGCGGATCCCCTGGCTGGCACATGGCTTTTTAAAGGAAAAGTAAGTGACGCAACCGATAAATGGGCAATTGACGGATCTGTATTTATAATTCGAAACGAGTTGTACATGGTCTGGTCTGGATGGGAAGGAAATGAAAACGGCAGACAGGACATTTTTATCGCAAAAATGTCTGATCCATGGACCATTAGTGGTTCACGTGTGAGACTATCCAGCCCTAAGCTTCAGTGGGAGAAGCACGGTGACCTGAAAAGTGAGAGCAATCCCAGTCATGTTGATGTGAACGAAGGTCCAGAGATGTTACAACATAAAGACAGAATTTTTCTTGTTTATTCAGCCAGTGGCTGCTGGACCGATTTTTATGCGCTTGGCATGCTAAGCATTCCTGAAACGGGCAATCTGATGGATTCTGCATCCTGGATCAAAAATCCCGATCCGGTGTTTAAGCAAACGCCTGCCAATAAGGTGTATGCTCCCGGGCATAATTCATTTTTTAAATCGCCGGATGGCAAAGAAGACTGGATCCTCTATCATGCAAATTCACAACCGGGACAGGGCTGTGGCAGGTTTCGATCTCCGAGGGCGCAGCGATTTATTTGGAATAAGTTGGGAATGCCCGTATTTGGCGACCCGGTTCCGGAAGGCCTTTCAATGGCGATACCTTCCGCTAATAAATGATCTCCTCCTATAGTGTGTCGATACTATCGTTACCAGTACCATCAACCCAGAAAATGTAAAGGCATTCACAAAAAAAGAGCCCCAAAAATTTCAGGGCTCTGATTCATTTGCAATAATAAGTCAGGTTATCATTTATTTTACTTCTTCAAATTCGGCATCAGTTACAGTATCTCCTGCAGCGGCACCGGCTTTTTGATTTGGATCCTGTTGACCATTGCCGTCAGGACCGGGTTGTGATCCATCGCCCTGGGTAGCTTTGTACATGTCTTCACTCGCTGCCTTCCATGCAATATCCATTTCTGCCAGCGCCTTGTCAATAGCAGCCAGGTCTTGTGACTTATGCGCTTCTTTCAGTGTTACCAGTGCTGCCTCGATGGGTGCTTTCTTATCTGCAGGTATTTTGTCGCCATATTC
>JBBJOD010000554.1:0-3441 GCA_037721715.1 Chitinophagaceae bacterium
TATACTTTTTCATAGTGAGAAATCTTAAGGTTGACTGAACCACATTTCAAACGTGTGATAATTTGGTGCCGTGGCACCTATCCTGTCTAACTCGGGCCTGTTCCAGACATATTCCGAGTTATACCGCGGCCTGATGCGGTATGCATATTTTCCCTGGTTGGCGGCGGGTAGCGAGGCAGGAATCACCCAGCCATTGTAAACCGGTTTACCGGTAGCTTCGTCAGGGTCGGTATAATGATACTTTCTCATGTCCACCCAGGTTTCAATGAAGCCCCAACCCCACAACGCAATGTATTTCTGAAGCATAATATCGGTGAGCGTAAGTGTTGCAGCATCCCTTTTCACATTGTTGCCGTTAAGGTAAGCTGTTCTTTCGGCAGGTGAAATGCTGTTGCCGGTGTACAAGGGAACATTTGCCCTGGGGAAAACGGATCTGTTGATGAAATCGAAATGAGCATTTATGCCATTGAGGTAAGCGGTATAAGCGGTCTGTTTATTATTTTTGAACGCAGCCTCCGCTTTTATAAATTGGATCTCGCTGTAAGTCATTACAGGCGAAACCGCTTTATCCCTGAAAAGATACTTCCCTCTTCCGGGATCAAACCTGCTTGCGCTTGGATTTGCATAGGTTGAATCTCCCCACGGTACGGCAACACGCCTGGTGGTAGCTCCCAGGTCGCCCGTTGCAGGGTCAACCCCCCGATAGCCTCCGTTTCCGTTTGTAGTATCCTGGGAAGCAGCCAGCATTTGTTTAATCCTGGGATCACGATTTTGTAAAAAACTGGCGCCTCCAAGCGTAGTTCCATCAAGCATCTTCACAATAAAATTGCTTTGCCTGAGAAAGGTCATGTTATCACGGTAGGGTCCGAAAAAATTAGTATCATCCGTTTTTGAAGCGTCGAATGGAATCAAGCAGTCATCCGTGACGGAACTAAAAGATCTGTCGGCGTAAAAGATGACCGAATCGGCATTGTAATCGGCTTTTTTGCTTCTTCGGTGAAAATTTCTGGCGAGCAGGCCGTTTACAAATTTAATCCACAGCGCGGTATTGCCGTTGTATACAAAATCGCCTTTGCTCAGTAGGGTGTTGGTGCTGCTCAATTCTGTATTCCGGAGGTAATTGAGCGCTAACCTACATAATGAATCCACTCCTTTGTATACGGTAGGCTGATCGTCGTACCTGAAGGTAGAAGTGTTTTCTTTGAAGGCTTCGTTATAAATTATTTCTCCATACACATCGGTGCAAGACTGGAACATATAAGCTTTCAATGCATAGGCCGCACCTGCATAATCCCATTGGCCTCTTTTAACCCCTTCGTTAATAATGTAATTAAGGTTGGCACCCAGGCCATAATAACATTGTCGCCATATATCGCCACCCGCATCTGAGGCTGTAGGAAATCCAAAGAAGCCATGATTATCCCAGTTTAACTCCGAAACAGGGCGGCCGCTCGCTGAGCTTAAATAATTTTGGGTATACCTGGCGATATACCTTGAATCGAATTGGATACCCCGGGGAATTCCTGCTAACATAGCTGGAAAAACAGACGATGCATCTGGTTGCTGTGGTGTATCCGGGTCGCTGTTGATATCAAGGTACTTCTTACAACCCCCGGCGAAGCAAATGGTCAGGCCCAGTAGTACACAATTTATATAATAAGCTTTCATGATGGTATTTTAAAGGTTTATTCTGCATCCGAAATTAATACCCCTTGGAGGGCTAATGCTGCCAAAGTCTATACCGGCTCCTCCGAAGCCACGGTTAGCGGCAGTGTTGGCATTTACTCCCGGGTCTGCACCGCTGTAATTGGTGATCAGCAAAAGGTCAGTCCCTGTAATAAAAACAGAAGCAGATTTGATGATTCCCTGTTTCCTGATTTGCTTTTGTGGTATTGAGTAACTAAGGGTAAGGTCTCGGAGCCGCATCCAGTTAACCGATTCAATAAAATCTTCTTCTGTAGCAACGGCGGTTCAATAAAAATCGACATTGGTGGCCGGTGTAATAGCTATGGTATTGATTGTTGGATTATCAGTATTTTCGAGGCCATCCTGCAAAACTCCTTTAATAACCACCGGGTTCTCCCTGTTCAGTGTTTTTGTACTTAAACCTGCCAGGTAAAGATAATACTCAGTACCGTTAAAGACATCTCCTCCCTTCCTGAAGTCGAGGTTAAAAGAAAGCGACAGATCTTTGTACCGGATACTATTGATCCATCCCACTTTAAAGTCGGGCTGCCTGTCGCCTACGGTAACAAATTCTTCATTTCTCACCGGCAGGCCACTTGTCGCACTAATTAGTACCTGTCCTTTGCCGTTCCGATTAAGAGTATTGGAGGCCATGTTCCCTATTTTGGCACCTGCAAAATATTGCGATCTCAGGTTACCGAACACCCAGGTGTCTGAATCATAATAGGTAGGAAGATCGGCCGGCATCTTCAAAACCTCCCCCACATTGCGGTCGAAATTGAAATTACTTTCCCAGGTTAAATTGGACGTTTTTATAGGAACTGATCGTAATTGTATTTCCAGGCCCCTGTTTTCAACCAGGCCGCCATTGAACCACTTGATAATATAACCCGTACCGTACGATGCCCGGGCGGCTATTAACTGTTTCTCGCTGCGCAAGGTGTAGCGGGCAATGTCGATACCAATGCGGTTGTTCAGAAATCGTAATTCTGCCCCATACTCAAGATTCTTCGAAAACTCCGGCTCCAGGTTAAAATTGTTCCCCGTTACATCATACGCATACCCACCACCGGTAGTGATCTGGTTGATAAAGCGATAATCTATTACATAAGGAGCATAAGGCCCCTTGCCTGTAGATGCATAAGATATCCTGGCCTTTGCGAAGCTCAGCCACGGTAGTTGTTTTAGAAAGTTCAGGTCGCTGAGTGCAAAACTCAGGGATGCTGATCCATAATTAAAGAAAGGGTCTTTGTCTACGACCCGTGACATAAACGTAGAAACACCTTCACGGCTGCCCGCAAATGAAAGAAAAAGAATATTCCTGTAGCCGGTTACCAGGTTGCCGAAAAACCGGGTCTTGCGAATATTGGTAATCGTTGTCCTGGCATCGCGCGAAAGGGGATCGGTATTATTAATGGAGTAGAAATTTGCTTCATAAAACCTTTCTCCTTTTTGAGATTCAAGCTTGGTCAGGTTATCCTCAAAAGCAAAACCTGCGGTGAAAAGATTGGTAAAATTGGTAAAATTCTTTTTAACAGTGGCTTTCAGAATGTTGCTGAAATTACGTGTAGTCTGGGTGTACATGGAGTAAAATCCATTGGATGCGAACCCATACCTTGATTGCGGGTGGGTTACCAGGCTACCCGACTGGGTATAATAATCAACGCCAATAACTGCTCCCAGGTTAAGCCACCTGGTTACATCGCCGCCTACGGTGAAATTGCCGGTTAATCGGTCTAGTTTATCCTGCGACGC
>JBBJOD010000555.1:0-3441 GCA_037721715.1 Chitinophagaceae bacterium
GCAACTGTACATCGTTTCGAGGATAGCTTTGTTGCGCCCTCCTTCAGGTTTGCTCAGGTCTATTTGCGCAATGATATTTTCTATTTCATCAAAAGATAAAATATCCGGCAAGATCTTTTGTAACCTGGGTGCTTCCAGTAGAACTGTCGGGTCTTTGTTGGAAATATGTTCTAATTGGCAGTATTTATAAAAGCTTCTTATGCCTGATACAATCCTTGCCTGAGACGCCGGCATCATTCCAAGTTCGCTGATCCACTTAACAAATTGCTGCAGATCGTTCAACGTTATTGTATCAGGTGCTTGTAAAGAATGGCTGAGTTGCAGGAATTGTGTAAACTTGTCGATATCCCTTAAATAGGCTTCAACTGAATTTTCTGTCAGCGACCGTTCTAATTGCAGGTAAGCCCTGAATCCTTTTTTGTACGGATCCCACATAATGGCGGTATTTTAAATTCGGGATATAAAGGAATAATATTAATTTGGACATTCTATTCAAAATTCGCATTTCAAGGATCAATATGAAAATTAATCTTCGGTTGTTTCGTAAAAATGTTATTCTCTATAAAGGAATGCTCAGAAGATTTTTGAGTAAACTTGAAAAAAATCCTCCTAAGGGGCTTGATAAAATGGCCGAACTGGTTGATAAGGAAGTGTGGAGTGAAGTGGACTGTCTCACCTGCGGTAATTGTTGCAAAACTATGTCGCCCACTTTTACAGTAAAGGATGTGAAACGCATATCAACCCACCTGGGAATGCAGCCGCTTGCCTTTAGAGAGAAATACCTTTACCTGGAAAAGAAAGACAATGACTGGATGAATAAAAAGCAGCCATGCCAGTTTTTGAATCTAACCAATAATATGTGTTCAATTTATGAAGTAAGGCCTGCCGACTGTGCAGGATTTCCACACCTCACCAGGAAGAAGATGGTGGATTATATTCACATACATAAGCAAAACGTACAATATTGCCCCGCAACTTTTAAGATGGTAGAGAAGATGAAAGTACTGGTAGCCGGACGCTAAGATTTTTACAAGCGTGTTACATACATTTGCAAATATCAAAAATAAATATCCTCTATAAAATAAAACTGTGGTGATCTGTTTAAAAGGGAAATGGAAAGTATATCATATTGTACCCGGTCCCATTTAGGAAAACGGTATAAAAATTCTTCACCCGCTTTCATCATTTTGTTCATTTTTTTCTTATCAACACTTTCTTCCGGAAGCCCGAACGCCTCACTCGTGCGCGTTTTTACTTCAATAAAATGTAATACACTATTTTTACTGGCAATAATGTCGATCTCGTAGTACGAGTGTTTCCAGTTAAGGTGCATAATATTATAGCCGTTGCTTTCGATAAATTCTTTCCCTAAAGCTTCACCGTATCTGCCGAGGTCGTTGTGAGAGGCCATTGTAATTAGTTGAACAATCAGTATATCTTATGAGTGATAAAAATAAATTATATAAACTAACAGGTAAGGTACAGCATTATAGCTGGGGAGGTCACTCGTTCCTGACTGATCTTACAGGCATTCCTGCTGCCGCAGATGAACCATTTGCTGAATACTGGCTAGGTGCACATAATAATTTTCCTTCAGAAATCCTGGGTGCGGAGCCACCTTTGTTAAATGAATACATACAGCAGAGCCCGTCCGCGCTTGGAGAAGACGTGGCGGCCGCTTTTCAAAGATTGCCTTACCTTCTCAAGGTATTGGATGTAAAAGATATGTTATCAATCCAGGTGCATCCTTCAAAGCAGGCAGCCTCACTTGAATATGATGCAGAAAATAACGCGGGCATACCCCTAAACGCCCCGCACCGCAATTACAAAGACAATAACCACAAACCGGAATTGATGGTAGCCTTAAGCGATTTTTGGCTTTTACATGGTTTCAAACATGCCGAGGCTATTAAAGAATCCATCCATGGCGTTCCGGAGTTCAGTTTTATGATGGCGTTATTCGAGGAGGGAAAATATGAAAATTTGTATCGCAGGTTAATGGAAATGGATCAATGGGAAGTTAACCAGTTGTTGCAGCCACTGCTCAACCGTATCATTCCGAAATACAACGAGGGCGCCCTCCGCAAAGCAAATCCGGATTTTTGGGCAGCAAGGGCGGCTCTAAACTTCAATGAACCCGGCAGGGCAGACAGGGGTATATTTTCGATATACCTGCTTAACCTGGTAAACCTACAACCAGGTGAAGGCATTTTCCAGGACGCCGGTGTTTTGCATGCTTACCTGGAAGGCCAGAATATGGAAATCATGGCCAATTCTGACAACGTTTTAAGAGGAGGTTTAACGCCCAAACATATCGATGTGAAGGAGTTAATGAAACATATCAGCTTTCTCCCGATTACGCCAACAATTATATTTGCTACCAGGAAGAGTGCTTTTGAGGAAGCATTTATTTCTCCCGCCCGCGATTTCCAGTTAAGCAGGGTATCGATCAATAAAGGGGATACCATAACGGTGAATGCTTGCAGCGCTGAAATATTTTTTATTTTCAATGGCAGATCTGAGATAACAGAGACGGAAGGCATGGAACTTCAACTGGCCAAAGGCGAATCGGCTGTAGCGTTTGCGGGGGCCAAACTGAGGATAAAAGCAGCAGAAGACGTGTTGATCTTTCGGGCAACCGTACCTGTATCAGAATAATATTGTGACGCTGCTGAAGCAATAAACCCATTTTACGCTATTTTTGCGCCAATAATTACCTTTTTAGTTATGAAGAAATCTATTATTTGGGCACTGGTTCTATTGATTGTGGTAGCTGCCTTTTACCGGGTGATTCCGAACCGACCATGGGGCTTTGCGCCTCAATGGGCGATGGCACTGTTTGCAGGAGCTTTGATAAAGGATAAAAAATGGGCTTTTGCACTACCGGTTTTTTCGATGTTTTTATCAGATCTTTTGTACCAGGCACTATATACGTACGGATGGTCTGAAATACCTGGGTTCTACAAAGGGCAATGGGTGAATTATTTGTTGTTTGCTGGAATTACCTGTATAGGATTTCTTATGAAACGCGTAAATGTCTTGAATATATTCGGGTATTCGTTGGTTGCACCCACTGCTTTTTTCCTGGTTTCCAACTTTATGTTATGGGCAAATGGAGGTGGATTGCACCGCCCGAAAACAGGAGCGGGTCTAATTCAATGTTATATTGATGCACTACCTTTTTATGGCAACAGTTTAGTGGCTACTGCTGTTTTCAGTAGTGTGTTGTTTGGAGGATTCTATCTTTTTAACCGGCCTGGTTTTAAAGTAAATACGGTAAGAATGTAGATACCCTTCGGAAGGGTTACACAGGTGTTTCGCAGATAAATTTTGGAATGTCAAATGCACTTTCAGATGTACGTGTCGCCGGCAATTAATTGGCTTTTCATCATATTCCCTTCTTTGGTTCAGGCACTCAATTAAATCTTACAATAAGCATAA
>JBBJOD010000556.1:0-3439 GCA_037721715.1 Chitinophagaceae bacterium
CCTTTTCAAAAAAAAACATACGCCAAACTGTTTATACCGTGTTACTGAACCATTTTTTGTAAGCCTGAATAACGGCTATGTTTTTTTGCTAAAAGGATTTATGAAACGCCGCTGGCTGGCCTGGGTGTTTTTAATTGGAACAGCAAGTCTTATTTATTTCGTTGGTAAAAAATTACCATCAGAATTAGCACCGGTTGAAGACAGGAGCAATATGAGCCTTATCGCCATTGCACCCGAGGGAGTTTCATTTGAGAAGATGAAACAGAACATGTTGGAAGTAGGTAAGTATGTGAATGACTCTACCGAAGGATTGTACCAGACTTATTCGATGGTGGCCATCTCTTTTATTCCGGCACCGGCACCAACAAGCTTTGCTATACAATCTATTTATTTAAAAGATCCCAAAGAAAGAAAAACGACCATACAGGATCTGTATAATAAATATGGAATGGCTTCAGGTAATTTCAGAAATATATTATTGTTCCCTTACCTGCCACCGACCATCGGAACAAGATATGGCGGTGGTATGCCAGTGCAGTTTGTTTTACAGGCCCCAAGCCTGGACAGTGTATCATCCATATTGCCTGCATTCTTAAACGCAGCAAGGCAAAGTAACAAGTTAATGTTTGCTGATGCTGATCTGAAAATAAACAAGCCCGAAATAAGGATAAATATAGATCGCAAGAAAGCAGCATTGATGGGTGTATCCATACAGGAAGTGGCAAAGGCATTACAGCTTTCTTTCTCAGGGCAACGCTATGGATATTATTTGCAAAACGACAGGCAGTATGAAGTGATCGGGCAGGTGGAAAGGATAAACCGCAATGATATCAGCGACCTGCGTTCCATCTATGTGCGTTCAGCAAATAGTCAGATGATATCGCTTGATAATTTAGTAACGATTGAAGAAGGAATCAGTCCGGCTGCTATTTACCGTTATGATCAATACGCTTCGGCAACGGTTTCAGCAGGACTTGCGCCGGGTGTGAGCCTCGCCGAAGGCATCAAAGAAATGGAACGCATCAAGCAAGAAGTATTGGGAGAAAATTTTAAAGCGACACTGGCAGGACAATCAAGAGATTACCAGGAAAGCCAGGTTAATATCGGTTTTACGTTGATGCTGGCTCTCTTGCTGATCTACATGATACTGGCTGCACAGTTCGAAAGCCTGAGAGATCCGTTGATCATCATGCTTACCGTGCCTATGGCCGTAACAGGCGCACTGCTTAGTCTTTATTGGTTCGGGCAAAGCTTAAATGTTTTCAGCCAGATCGGTATCATTACATTGGTTGGCCTGATAACCAAGAACGGCATCCTAATAGTTGAATTTGCCAATCATTTAAAAGAAGGTGGGATGTCAAAGCTGGAAGCCGCAACCGCTGCCGCTACACAGCGTTTCCGCCCGATACTGATGACCTCGTTGGCCATGATATTTGGTGCGTTGCCGATTGCCATGACAAATAATAGTCGCCAGTCGTTGGGGATTGTAATTGCCGGGGGATTGATTTTCGCCGGGCTGCTAACCCTCTTCATTATTCCCGCTGTTTATTCCTACTTGTCTTCTTCAAAAAGGAAAAAGGTGGTTGAGGAAGAGTTGCCTGTTCCAGAACTGTCTGGTAATTGAAATTGATTAAACAAAAAATACTAAAGCTCATGAAAAAGTTTTTTAAAAGTTTATTACTGTTACTGCTCACACTTTCTTTTGTCGAAAGCTTAACAGCACAATCAAGGGAACTGAGCCTGGTGGATGCTTTGCAGATCGCATCCACCGGCAACCGTAATTTGCAAATACGTTTACTGGAAGACCGTAAAGCAGCAGAAGCTGTAAATGAAGCTAAGAGTTTTCTACGCCCAACAGTGGCATTGAATTCATCCTACAATGTTTTCGCAGAAAGGCCGGTGATTTACCTGCGTAATGAAACAGCATCGCCTAAAGTGAATGACGTGAAGTTTGGTGGCAGCTTTGCATTTGCGGGTGCGGTAATGGCAAGTTATCCTTTGCTGAATCCCGTTATAACATCCAATATCAAACTGGCAGGCATCAATACAGAAATACAAAAGCAGGAAACAAAAAATGTTGAGGAACAACTGGTGCTGGAAATTTCGCAGCTGTATCTCAGCATTATTTTTCATAAAGAAGAAAGAATACAGTTGGAACAAAGCCTGTTAAGGAATGAAAGAGCATTGAAAGATTCCCGTTCGCTTTTTCTACAGGGAAAAAATTTAAAGACAGATACGTTGAGTAATTATATTTCGGTGCAGAATTTAAAAGCGGGGATTTCTGCCCTGGATAATAACATCAATGTATATACCGAACAGCTGAAGCAGCTGATGGGTGTTGAGGGTGTGGTAAATTTTATTTTTACCGACAGCATTAAATCCCAATCCCTGGAAAGTAATTACATGATTACCAGTTCAGGATTTTCCGTTGCGATGGATAACAGGAAAGACGTAAAAATAAAATCATTGCAGATTGAAGAGAATAAAGAACTGTTACAGACGGTGAAAGCTTCTTTCAAACCACAACTGGAACTCGTAGCTCAGTACCAGGTACAATCACAGGCTGATAATTTTAAATTTGGTGAATACAGGTTGCCCCGTTCATCTTATGCAGGTGTTCAATTAAGCATTCCGATCTATTCCGGTGGACGTATAAAAAATAAAACAACACAATCTGCACTGGCCATAAAGCAAAATGAAATTGCTTTGGCAGAATTAAGAAACCGTGTGCAGACCGAACTGGTTACTTATTCATCCAACCTGCAGGAAGCCTATAACCAATGGGAGATTCAGCAGCAGAATGTTACAGCCGCAGAAATAAGTTACAGCATGATGAATGATCGCTATCGCTATGGATTGGGAACTCGCCTGGAATTAAATGATGCCGAGTTGGCATTGACCAAAGCAAAATTGGATAATCTGCAGGCAGTTTATACTATTAAGATTTTCGAATTGCAATTAAAGAAAGCGATGGGGATCCTACAATTGAATTAAGAGTTAGTAAGAATAGTCATGATTTTTTTTCAGTTTAGTTGGTTTTGAAGATCCGATCACATGAAAAACAGGAACGGCCTGGTATTCTTAACGGGCCAATTTCATTAAATGAATTAAGTCGATGAATATTATATCCTTTCTATTCCATAAATCAACTCAATATATAGGTATTCATAAATCGGGGCAGCCTGAAATCCATCAAAAAAATATACATCTAAACAGTTATAGTGAAACCTCTCAAGCTGTAACAGATATTAGCTTTGAAGTATAAAAAATGAAGATAAATGCGATGATTAGAGATTGATTTGCAATCCATACTTTTAATGCAATTCATTCAGTCTTGTATTTTTCTTTTGAAAGGTTAATGATGAACTTTAACCCATTGGCCGAATCGGGCATTGGATGGCTGAATAATAAAGTTCTTGAACTAGTTCATTTCTGTTTT
>JBBJOD010000557.1:0-3437 GCA_037721715.1 Chitinophagaceae bacterium
AAGGAGGCAATGAAAAAGCGTGTACATGATAGCAGGAGGCGCTATTGGACGTTTTTTGCAACGAATGAATGGATGAATGAACCCGGCAGCGTTGGTAAATTTAAAGGTTTAAACCTGCCTCGTGATGTCGTTGACAAAATATATAGAAAGAATGCAGAAAAATGGTTTCCTGGCATTGTAAAAGATGAAAAAATGAGGAAGAAATTGAAAGCCGAGCTTATATCCGGTAATTAATTACATCCATCCTGATCCGGTAATTAAAAATTGGTATTGCTTTTTGCATGGCTCATCCTTAACTGGATGAACACGAAGAAAATATTCTTCAAGATCTGACGGAGGCCCAGGGCCTACCCGAGTTCATCTTAATAAACGAGGACCTGTTTTATTTTAAACATTAATGGTAACCAATGTCAATTTTTAAACACGGTTTAACAGTACCTCTGATTATTCTGATAAGCTTCCTGCAAAAGTGTAGCAATGCTGAACAAACCACTTTAAAAAAGGCGGCTCCTAAAGATGATTACTACCATCTCAAAGATTTTTATAAATTAAAAAAATATGACACCCACGTGCATATTAACGTGGAGGATACCACGCTGATTAAGCAGGCTGAAGCGGATAATTTTCGCCTGTTAACAGTGAATGTAACCCCGGCATATTACCCGTCAATAGAGGAACAACAACGCATTGCCACGCGGCTTGTAGATGCTTATCCTGGCAGGCTGGCCTATGCTACCAGCTTTTCACTGGAAAACTGGAACAACGATGATTGGCAGCAAAAGACCCTGGCCTACCTGCAGGAATCTTTTAAAAAGGGTGCCATTGCTGTAAAAGTGTGGAAAAACGTTGGGATGGAGTTGAAAGATTCGGCGGGCAGGTTTATTATGATAGACAACGTAAAGTTTGAAGCTGTTTTACAATACCTTGAAAAAAATAAAATTCCATTGCTCGGTCACCTGGGTGAACCACGTAACGCATGGCTGCCTCTTGCAGAAATGAACATTAAAGGTAACCAGCATTATTTCAGCAAACACCCGGAGTACCACATGTACCTGCATCCTGAATACCCTTCTTACCAGGACCAGGTACAAGCCAGGGACAGGATGCTTGAACAGCATCCCGGGTTGCAGTTCATAGGTGCCCACCTGGGAAGCCTCGAATGGAGCACCGATGAATTGGGTAAACGGCTGGACAGGTTTCCTAACATGGCCGTGGATATGGCGGCGCGCCTTTCAAGTCTTCAGTTCCAATGCGTAGATGAATGGCAAAAGGTGCGTAATTTTTTTGTTAAGTACCAGGACAGGCTACTATATGCAACTGACATAGAAGCAGGGGGAACTATCAATCCTCCCCAATTGAGAAAGCGCATTCATGACAGCTGGATGAATGACTGGAATTTCTTTGTAGGTGATTCAACCATGCACTCGACAGGTTTTGATGCCGCCTTCAAAGGACTCAGGCTGCCACGAACGGTCGTTGATAAGATTTATCATGCCAATGCCGAAAAATGGTTCCCCGGAATTAATAAGCGGGGTTAGCGTGTATGTTTCGAAAATATCGCCTACTTTTAAAAAGGATTGCATTTGCCTGAAGCTTCGAAAAATAAACTTATGAGTGATAATCGCAGAAACTTTTTAAAACTAACAGGTCTTACGGGGCTTGGTCTTGCCGGGGGGATCCTCAAAGGATTCGCAGGTGTGCATGATAGCGACGGTAACCCTGCTCGCCGAGATGAGAGTCTTAAAGCAGACCGGTTCAATATGTCGGGTTACGCGGCCCCAAAACTTGAAACGGTACGGGTCGGATTTATAGGGCTGGGCCAGCGCGGCCCCACACATCTAAAGAACATGACAAAGATGGGCGGGGTATCGGTCATGGGCCTGTGCGACGTAAGAGAAGAAAGCGCGCTGAACGCAAAAAAGCTTATGAAGGATACAGGGCAAGATCCTACCATATACTCTGGAAATAAAGACGAATGGAAGAAACTATGTGACCGTAAGGATGTGGATTTGATCTTTATAGCCACACCCTGGAGTATGCATGTGCCAATGGCCGTGTATGCTATGGAACAGGGTAAGCACGTGGCAATAGAAGTACCGGCCGCTGTTACCGTTGAAGAGTGTTGGAAGCTGGTGGAAACCTCCGAACGCACCCGCAAGCATTGCATGATGCTTGAAAATTGCTGTTACGACTTTTTTGAATTGATGACACTGAATATGGCCCGCCAGGGATTTTTCGGGGAAATCATACATACGGAAGGTGCTTACATTCATTACCTGCTTGATCTCAACTTCAGTAAGAAAGGCTATTGGGACATGTGGCGGCTAAAAGAGAATATTGGAAGGAATGGCAATATATATCCAACACATGGCCTTGGACCTATCTGCCAGGTGATGAATATAAACAGGGGCGATAAGATGGAATACCTCGTATCAATGTCCGGTATTGATATCGGGATGGGAGAGAAGGCGAAGGAGCTGGCTGGTAAAGATGAATTTTACAAGCCTTTCGTAAATAAGAGCTACCGCGGTAACATGAATACTACCGTTATTCGCACTGGCAAAGGCAGAACAATCATGATTCAGCATGATGTAACAACACCCAATGTTTATTCGCGTATTCATAAAATAAGCGGTACAAAAGGTTCTGCATTGAAGTACCCGCTACCGGGTAAAATTTCATCGAGCCATGAAAAATGGTTCACGGAAGAGGAACTAAAATCGCTCGAAAAAACATACCAGCCACCTATCGTAAAGAAAGTAGGCGAATTGGCCAAACAAGTCGGTGGACATGGAGGTATGGATTTTCTCATGGACTGGCGCCTGATTGATTGCCTGCGCAACGGACTGCCACTTGACCAGGATGTATACGATGCGGCACTATGGAGCGCTATTGCCCCTTTGAGTGATAGATCCGTTGGGCATAGGTCTTCATCTGTTGACATACCTGATTTTACACGAGGTTTCTGGAAGCAGAACAAGCCGGTTGATATTACGCTGGAAGTTGGCGGTAATACAACGGTGAAGTTGTAGGGTTAATTGAATTGTCTACTAACGGTCACGGTAGTTCGCAAACCCTGTACCCACCCCTTGCCCGTTCGAGGAGCTCCGAGGAGGGGATGGGGATCGCTGCTGATGAAATGCAGTGTTATTATTTGAAATTATTTCTGCAATCTGGAAAGCCTATTGAGAAAAACTTCGGGATTGGTTAAAAGATGGTCAAATAATATCCAATATTGTTTAAGAAAGCTATAAAAGTAGGGTAATTGCCCATCCCAACCTCGGAGGGGCAAGGGGTGGGTGCAGCAATCTTCATAAAAATTCATTTCTCTTTCTTCACCTCTCCACCACTCTTATCGTTATATATTGGGTTCACGTTTATAGAAAACTTGTATTTGTCCCCCCGGTAAAAACTCCTTTCTATTTCAATCACTTTTT
>JBBJOD010000558.1:0-3436 GCA_037721715.1 Chitinophagaceae bacterium
CGCCTCGCGAGCGTGTTTATGCAGGCGGAAGCCATCCTGCCGAAAGGGTGGATAGTCACGGCAGGTATGAGTTTGAATACCACTGCTGTAACATTCAACAGGTTGTCTGTGGTACCATCATTTCAGTATAACACAAGATTTAATAATGAGCTGGCGCCGCGGGTTTCATTGTTGAAAAAGATTACCGGAGCCCTGTCGGTGTATGGACTGGTGTCGAAAGGATTTTCTCCTCCGACAGTGGCTGAACTACTCCCGTCCACCAGCGTAATCAATACGGAATTGCAGGCTGAAAAGGGAATAAATTACGAACTCGGCTTTAGAGGAGGCCTGTTTGCTAACCGTTTATCTCTTGATATCAACGCATTTGACTTTCGTCTTCAAAATGCCATCACACAGCGACGTGATATAAGTGGCGCAGATTATTTTCAGAATGCGGGTGATACGAAACAGCAGGGACTGGAAGGAGCAGTCAGTTACCAGGTTATACGAAACAGTGATAGGCTGGTTAATAAATTAATAGCATGGTTTAATTATACTTACCAGGATTTTCACTATAAAAATTTCAAGCAGCTGAACAATGATTTTTCCGGCAAGCAGATTCCCAGTATAGCCCCACATACGGTTGCAAGCGGAATTGATCTCGATACCAAGCCAGGGTGGTATGGCAGCCTCACCTATTATTATAGCGATCCGATTGCATTAAACGATGCGAATTCAGATTTTGCCTCTTCTTATAACCTGCTGGGATTTCGAACAGGTATCAGAAAGTCTTTTGGTAATCGACTGAAAGCCGATATTTTTATCAGCGGAGATAATTTGTTAAACGAAAAGTACAGCCTCGGAAATGATATCAATGCCGCCGGAAGTCGTTTTTACAACACAGCGGCAGGAGTAAACTACCAGGCTGGTGTATCATTGCAATATGTTTCTAAATAGTACGTCGGCGAAAATCAAGTGTACGCTTTTCTTTAACTAACCTTTTGAAATTCGTTTTAAGTCTCCTACATTTGCCCAGTATTTGGTGGCCGATCATTCGGCCTTAATAGGGAATCCGGTGTAAACCCGGAGCTATCCCCGTAGCTGTAAGCTCTAATTACAAGGTGTTTTAGAGGTGGTTTTGAAACATCGTAACTACTAAGCACTGTTCGTTCTGCAAACCACTGTCCGCGCAAGCAGGATGGGAAGGTATCGGACAGAGAGTAAGCCAGAAGACCTGCCTGTACAACATACCGTAATACCGGTATCATTCAAAGCTTTCGGGTGAAAAGCATGGAGTGTAAAGTGCAGGCTATGCTAGCAATTTATATTTCAACTTATTTACATTAATTCCGAAGGCTCATTCATAACCCGTTGTACAAAACAACACAAACCAGAATGAGCATGAAAAGATTCGCATGTGCGGCTGCCTGCTTAATAATTATTAATTCAGCAAAGTCGCAGGATTCAACGCTTGCCAAAGAATTGGACGAGGTGGTAGTTACCGCCACCAGGTTTCCACTTAAACAAAGCTTAACAGGTAAGGTAGTTACCGTTATCACGAAAGAAGAACTGCAACGTAATAGCGGCAGAACGCTTGGACAGGTTTTAAATCAACAGGCAGGGTTAACGATCAACGGTGCATTGAATACCCCAGGCACCAACCAGACCATTTATATGCGAGGAGCTTCTTCCGGCAGAACGCTGATACTCATAGATGGTATCCCTGTAAATGATCCTTCCCTCATCAATAACGAATTTGACATCAACCTGGTTTCCATCAACGATGTTCAGCGGATCGAAGTCTGCAGGGGCGCCCAGTCTACCCTGTATGGATCCGACGCCATTGCCGGCGTGATCAACATCATCACCATGAACAAAGAAGTTTCCAAACCTTTTAATGTTTCTGCCACTCTTGCAGGAGGGAACCAGGGAACCTTCAAAGGCAACATTCAATTATTTGGCAAAAAAGAAAAACTCACTTACTCACTTAGGTATTCTAAAGTTGCAACGGACGGATTTTCTTCGGCTCATGACACGGTCAGCAAAGAGCGCTTTGACCGCGATGGATATTATGGCAATATCGCCAATGCACAGCTGCAGTACCAGGTTAACGATCATTTACAGGTAAAAACTTTCCTTCAATACAACCAGTACAAAAACGATATTGACGCCAGTTCCTTCAAAGATGACAAAGATTTCACTGTTAATAATAAGAACCTTATCGCCGGTACCGGCTTTCAGTACAAACATGACTTTCTCTTGTTGACGGGCAATTACCAATACAGTGACATTAGGAGGTCATATATCGACGACAGTGCTTCCGTTGGTGGATTTTCCAAATATTCAAAAAATGAATATTTTGGCAAGGCGCAATTCATCGAATTGTTCGCAAGTTCTACGCTAGGCTCAGGATTTACTTTGCTGCAGGGAGGCGATTACCGTTTTGCCTCTATGAACAACCAGTATCTGTCTATCAGTTCATTTGGCCCATACAAAAGCAGTTTTAAAGATACAATGATGAGCCAGGGCTCCATTTACGCGTCGCTTTCATATCATGGTGTCAATAGTAAATTCAATGCAGAGATTGGTGGCCGCCTGAATGTACATTCGCGGTATGGAAGTAATTCAACATACACGTTTAACCCGTCTTATAATTTTTCTAAGCAATACCGAATTTTTGGCAGCGTAGCCAGCGGGTTTAAAGCACCCAGCCTTTTCCAGCTCTATGACGGCATAAGTGGTAATGCCAGGCTGCAACCGGAAAAGTCAGTGAATTACGAAGCGGGCTTACAGCAACAACATAAAATCATCAACAACCGGATCGTGTTTTTTTACCGGGATATAGACAACGGCCTGGATTACAACTACATCACTTTCAGGTATTTTAATTTCATCAAGCAGGTAGCGAAGGGCATTGAGTGGGAAGTGCTTGTTAAACCCGTAACGCCGCTTACTATCACCGCAAATTATACTTACTTACATGTGAATGAAACCACCCAAAACAGGCAATTATTGAACAAGGATACCGTATACGGCTATGCGATAAAAAGACCGGCTCATACGGTCAACGCCAATGTAGATTTCCAGGCAACTCCATCGCTGGTGCTGAGTGCCAACATGAAATATGTAAGTGACCGGCGCGATGTGGGTGGCTACAAAAAAAAGGATGTGTTATTAAAGAGTTATGCTTTGCTCGGGGCGCATGCGGCATATACTGTCAATGAACATGCCAGCCTTTTCGCGGACGCACAGAATATCACCGGCAAAAAGTTCTTCGACGCATATGGATATAATTCGATACCGTTAATGTATACGGTGGGGGTGAGTTTGAAATGGTGAGGGGAAGAGTGATGAGTGATGGGTTATGAGTGGCTTGGTGAATGGCGAATGGTCAATGGTGAATCAATGTCGTTGACTTAAGGAATATTTAAAATTAAGCTAAAGAAAGTTCTTTGAC
>JBBJOD010000559.1:0-3436 GCA_037721715.1 Chitinophagaceae bacterium
AAATTATTTACCTTCGACCCTGTTATATAACAAGTTGAATCCTATTTTGTAAACCGTTAATTATCTAACTAATATGAACAACCAGGAAGAAAACAGGCCATTTGAAGAAGGCAGCAGCAATGGCAATGTAGGTGAAAATCTTCAGCAAAATACACCGTCGGAAAATAAGGGTGTGCCATCCAACACGCTTACTACCCGGCAAGGTCACCCGATAGAGAACAACCAAAGCCTGCGTACAGTAGGTAACCGCGGTCCTGCGACATTAGAAAATTATCAGTTTTTCGAAAAAATATCCCATTTTGACAGGGAGCGGATACCCGAAAGGGTCGTGCATGCACGAGGCGCCGGTGCACACGGTATTTTTGAATCCTACGGAATGGTAGGAGACCAGCACATCAGTACTTTTACACGTGCTAAATTGTTCCAGGAAAAAGGCAAAACCACGCCGGTATTTGTCAGGTTTTCAACCGTAGGCCATGGAGGACATTCGCCTGAAACGCTTCGCGACCCTCGTGGTTTCGCTGTAAAGTTTTACACGGAAGACGGTAACTGGGACCTGGTAGGCAACAACCTGAAGATATTTTTCATACGCGACGCTGTAAAGTTTCCCGACTTCATTCATTCTCAAAAGCCTGATCCGGTCACAAATATCCAGAGCGGCGAACGCATTTTTGATTTTATATCGAATACCCCGGAAGCCTTGCACATGGCAACCTTTCTATTTTCACCATGGGGCATTCCGGCCAATTACCGGCAGATGCAGGGAAGCGGTGTTAACACTTACAAATGGGTTAACAAAGAGGGCAGTGCCGTACTCGTTAAATACCATTGGGAGCCGTTGCAGGGCATCAAAAACCTCACACAGCAAGAGGCAGCCGAAATACAGGGAAAAAATTTCAACCATGCTACCCAGGATCTTTACGAAGCCATCGAACGCGGTGATTTTCCACAATGGGAATTGAACGTTCAAATAATGAGCGATGATGAACATCCAGAACTCGACTTCGACCCGTTGGATGATACCAAACTCTGGCCCCCGGAAAAGTTTCCCTGGTTTCCGGTAGGTAAGATGACACTCAATAGAAACCCTGCTAATTATTTTGCGGAAGTAGAACAGGCCGCATTCGGTACAGGTGTGCTCGTAGACGGGCTCGAATTTTCAGATGACAAGATGCTGCAGGGACGCACCTTCTCCTATTCTGATACGCAACGTCACCGCGTGGGAACAAACTACCTGCAATTGCCAATCAACGCGCCTAAAACGCATGTGGCCACCAATCAACGCGATGGACAAATGGCGTACAACCAATCAGCAGGTGATCAAAACCCGCATATTAACTATGAACCTTCCAACCTGCAGGGTTTGCAGGAGGCTCCTAAAACCTACCCTGAACATACACCCGAATATTCGGGCCGGCTTGTAAGGCAAAAAATAGACAGGGAAAATAATTACCAACAGGCAGGTGAACGTTACCGGAGTTTTGAAGATTGGGAAAGGGAAGACCTGATTACTAACCTGGTAAATACGCTCAAATCTGCTAACAAAGTGATACAGGATAAAATGATCCAACATTTTGAAAAATGTGATGCTGACTACGGTCGACGTGTGGCAGAAGGCCTGCAGAATCGCACTGGCGATCTGCAGAAAGGCCCAAGTGGTACGGCACATAGTGGTGATGCGGTACAAGAGGCCATCGAAGTTTCTCATGAAGCAAAACCTTACTGAGTAATTGGCGTAGGCGTTGTAATTAAGGCAGGTCGGTAATCAGCAAACAAACTGGGGTTAAATAATTTTAACCCCAGTTTGTTTAATTAATCAACTATGCTGGTTGCAACATTGACCGTAAGGTTAACAACTCTGGTAGCAAAGAATTTTCAAAACCATTACAAATACCTATCGAAATGAAATTTAAATATTTCTTGATTTTCTTATTATTAATTTACAAGCAGGGTTTAAGTCAGAATACAATTACATTGTCTCGTCCAAAACTGGTGGTAGGAATAATGGTTGACCAAATGCGCTGGGATTATTTATACCGTTATTACGACCGGTATAAAACCAATGGTTTTAAGCGGATGTTGAATGAAGGGTTTAGCTGTGAGAATACTTATATCGATTACATTCCCACGGTAACGGCAATCGGGCACACCACGGTGTACACGGGTTCTGTACCTGCCATTCATGGAATAGCAGGCAACGATTTTATTTTGAACTCAACGGGTGCAACCGTTTATTGTACTGATGACTCAACCGCCAAAACAGTGGGAAGTACTTCAAAAGAAGGCGAGATGTCTCCAAAAAACCTGCTGGTTACTACCATAACAGATGAGCTGAAACTGGCCACCAATTTCCGTTCAAAAGTTATCGGTATTGCCATGAAAGACAGGGGAAGCATTTTGCCGGCAGGTCATACCGCCAATGCCGCCTATTGGTTCGATAACCTCACAGGTAACTGGATAACGAGCACCTATTACATGAACCAGCTGCCGCCCTGGGTGACTAAGTTCAACGATCAGAAGCTGGTTGAGAAATACCTCCAGCAAGACTGGAAGCCGCTCTACGATATAAAAACCTATGTTCAAAGTTCACCTGACAGCAACGGTTATGAAGGTGCTTTTGCGGGAATGACAAGTGCGGTAATGCCGGTAAAAACATCAGCAATGGCCAAAAACAATTTTGACCTGATCCGCACAACTCCGTATGGCAATTCCTTTACATTCGACTTTGCCAAATCTGCTATTGAAAGTGAACAATTGGGCAAAGGCAGCCAGACAGATTTCCTGGCTGTCAGCTTATCGTCTCCCGATTACGTTGGACATAGGTTCGGTGTGAATGCCATCGAAACAGAAGATACTTACCTGAGACTGGATAAAGACCTCGCTGATTTTTTTACCTATATAGATACCAGGATTGGGAAAGGCAATTATACCGTTTTTCTTACCGCCGATCATGGAGCTGCTCATAATGCCGGATTTTTGACCGATAATAAGATGCCGGCCGGTTTGTTTGCAGGTGCCGCTGCATTTAAAAACCTGAATGCAACACTGGACAGTATTTATCACATAAATAACCTTGTATTAAGCCTGCTTAATTCACAGGTGCACTTAAACTTTGCAGCGATTAAAAAAAATAAGCTGGATGAAGGAGCCATTCAAAAAGATTGCATAAAAGTGCTAAAAACGCTTCCTGGTGTGGCATTTGTGGTCGATATGGAAAAAGTGGCGGAATCATCCATACCACAAGAATTGAAATCCAGGATCATTAACGGTTATCACCCGGAACGCTCAGGCAGCATCCAGCTGGTGCTTCAACCTGGCATTTATTCTGGTTCCAAAACGGGAACCACACATGGTTCCTGGAATTCTTACGACGCACATATTCCTCTTGTCTGGATGGGATGGGGGATCAGGCATGGCAATACTTCGAGGCAAACCT
>JBBJOD010000560.1:0-3429 GCA_037721715.1 Chitinophagaceae bacterium
TCAACCTGACCAACCATTTCATTAACTGTTCTAAACCCGAGTTCTGCCATAATCTCCCTGAATTCCTGGGTAAGGAATTTGAAGAAGTTGACTACATGGTCCGCGTTACCGGTAAAGCGTTTTCTAAGTTCAGGGTCTTGCGTTGCAACACCGACCGGGCAGGTATTGAGGTGACATTTGCGCATCATGATACATCCTTCAACTACCAGGGCAGCAGTTGCTACACCCCACTCTTCAGCACCCAGAAGTGTTGCGATAGCTACGTCCCTGCCGGTTCTTAATTGACCGTCTGTCTGGACAATTACCCTACTGCGCAGTTTGTTTTTAACAAGGGTTTGATGGGTTTCTGCCAATCCTAGTTCCCAGGGCAAACCGGCATGTTTGATTGAACTGATAGGTGAGGCGCCGGTGCCGCCATCGTGGCCAGCTATCAGAATAACGTCGGCCTTAGCTTTCGCTACCCCTGCCGCGATGGTGCCAACACCTGCTTTTGAGACAAGTTTTACATTGATACGTGAGCTGCGGTTTGCGTTCTTTAAATCGAAGATGAGCTGTGCCAGGTCTTCGATTGAATATATGTCGTGATGGGGCGGCGGAGATATCAGGCCAACACCGGGTGTCGAATGCCTGGTTTTTCCGATCCAGTCATCTACTTTATGTCCTGGTAATTGACCTCCTTCTCCGGGCTTCGCGCCTTGTGCCATTTTGATCTGGAGTTCATCGGCTTCGGTGAGGTACCAACTCGTTACTCCAAATCTTGCAGATGCTACCTGTTTAATGGCAGAACGCATAGAATCACCATTTGGCAAAAGTTCATACCTGCGTTCATCTTCTCCTCCTTCACCTGTATTGCTTTTACCCCCAAGCCGGTTCATCGCTATAGCCAATGTTGTATGCGCTTCCCACGAAATGGATCCGAAGCTCATGGCACCGGTCGCAAAACGTTTCCATATTTTTTCAGCTGACTCTACTTCATCGATAGAAACAGGAGAACGGTTGCGCTTGAACCGGAAAAGGCTTCTGAGTGTGCAGGCTTTTACTTCCTGTTCATTGATGAGTTTTGAATATTTTTTAAAAGCAGTGTAGTCATTCATCCTCGTTGAATACTGCAAGAGGTGAATGGTTTGCGGGTTAAACAGGTGAAATTCACCTTTGCGCTTCCACTGGTAGAGCCCGCCTACATTTAGCCTGTCGACCGGAACCTGTTTTTTGCTAAAGGAAAACTGATGCTTGGCCAATATTTCCCTGGCAATTTCGTCGAGGCCCATACCTTCAATTCTCGAAATAGCACCGGTAAAATATTTATCCACCACTGATTTGTTTAAACCAATGATCTCAAAAATCTGCGCACCCTGGTAAGACTGCAGCGTTGAAATTCCCATTTTCGAGAACACCTTCAACAAGCCGTCATTTATGGCCTTAATATAATTTTTCTTCAGCTGGTCCGGTTCAAGTTCAGTTTGCATTTTACCGGTCAGCCGCAGGTCACGAATGGTAGAAAGAGCCAGGTAGGGGTTGATGGCGGTTGCTCCAAAGCCAATCAGGCAGGCAAAATGATGCACTTCCCATACATCGCCAGCTTCTACTACCAGCCCCACTTGTCCACGAAATCCTTTGCGGATAAGATGGTGATGTACGGCAGCAACAGCAATTAGCGACGGAATGGGAGCATGGTCAGAATCGATGGCCCTGTCTGAAAGTATCAATACTTCGAAACCATCTTTCACCGCATCTACCGCATAGCGGCATAACCTTTCCAGGCCGTTTTGCAAAGAACCTGGTTTTCCATCTGCCCTGAAATACGTTTGAAGTGTTTTAGCCTGGAATATCCCGGTGTCAATACTCCGTATTTTCTCTAATTCATGATTGGTAAGTACAGGATGTTTCAGCGCCACGTTGTGACAATCTAGGGGGTCTTCCACCAGCAAATTTCCGTTGCTGCCCGCAAAAGTGGCCAAAGACATTACCAGGCGTTCACGGATGGGGTCTATCGGGGGGTTGGTTACCTGGGCAAAAAGTTGTTTGAAATAACTGCAAATGTGCTGCGGCTGGTCACTGAGAACCGCCAGCGGAACGTCTGTCCCCATTGAACCAATTGGTTCTTTGCCGTCTAGCGCCATTGGCGAAATAAGCATCTCCAGGTCTTCTGTAGAATAACCGAAAACTTTTTGGTATTTGAATACCTGGTCATGCTCAAGGTGAGTGAACATTACACGCGGCTCCGGCAATTCTTCCAGACGAATCTTATATTTATTCAGCCATTCACTATATGGTTTCTGTGAACATATTTTCTGTTTCAATTCATCATCACTAATAATCCTGCCCTGCTCAAGATCTACCACGAACATCTTACCCGGTTGTAACCTTCCTTTCTCTTTTATTAATTTAGGATCTACGGGAAGAACGCCGGTTTCGGAAGCCATGATCACGCGGTCGTCGGTAGTTACGCAGTAACGGGATGGTCGAAGCCCATTTCTGTCTAAAGTAGCACCAATGATTCGACCATCAGTAAATGATATGGATGCGGGGCCGTCCCAGGGTTCCATGAATGAAGAATGGAACTCGTAGAAGGACTTTTTGAGTGGATCCATTTGTTCGTTGCCATCCCATGCTTCGGGGATGAGCATCATCATCACATGAGGAAGAGAACGTCCGCAGAGCGTCAACAATTCGATCATGTTATCGAGGCAGGCAGAATCTGATTGTCCTTCCGTAATAATCGGAAGCAACATATCCATTTCTTCCTTTGTAAAGTAGGGTGAAAAGAAACCTTTTTCACTAGTTCTTAACCAGTTAAGATTTCCCTGCAGGGTGTTGATTTCGCCGTTATGTGCGATGTAACGGAAAGGCTGTGCCAACTTCCATGATGGAAAGGTGTTGGTGGCAAAACGTGAATGAATCAGGCCGAAAGCCGAAACAACTCTTTTGTTGTTGAGGTCTGGAAAATATTCACGAACCTGGAGGCTGGTCAGCTGGCCCTTGTAGACAACCGTTTTATAAGATAAAGAGGCAACGTAAAAACCTACGGGATCTTTTTTGACTGTGTTGTTAATGGTATGTCCGGCATAATTGCGAAGTACAAATAATTTACGTTCGAAATCTTCGGGGTTGTTGATGTGATCTGGGCACGCAATAAAAACCTGCTCTATTTCAGGTTCTACAGATAAAGCAGTTGGCCCTATTCCTTCCGGATTAACCGGAACTTTTCGATAGCTTAATATTTCAAGCCCTAATTTTTCTGCTGAACGGTTAAAGATGTCGCGGCACTCTTCCCTGAGCCTTATTTCTTTCGGAAAAAACAACACTCCTACACCATATTTTCCATATGCCGGAAGATGTACCCCCAATTTAACACACTCATCAAAAAAGAACTCATGAGGGGTTTGGATAAGAATGCCTGCACCGTCACCTGTGTTGTATTCACATCCG
>JBBJOD010000561.1:0-3424 GCA_037721715.1 Chitinophagaceae bacterium
TTGGCATCAAGCGCATAAAGCCAGGGGCCACTTGAATACAAAATGCGTTTATCCTTGCCATTCTGCCAGTAAACCAATCCGCGGCTGTTGCCCGACTTGTCGCCTCCTTTATGTATGCCTCGCCAATGTTCCATCCCTGTTGCAGCATCAATGGCAAAGGGCTGGGTAGTTGCGGTCATACCGTAAAGTATTCCATCCACTACCAGGGGGTTGCATTGTATCTGGCCGGAATCCAGCGTATGATACTCCCAGGCTTTGGTTAGTTGGGCCACATTATTAATATTAACCTGGTCAAGTGGTGAATAATGGTTCCTGTCTGAGCCACCCAGGTATTCACTCCAATTTTGATCTTTTGCTGCAGGGGGCCGGCGCGTAATGCCCATGGAAACCAGTACGAGTACAAAAATAGCCAGGGCTAGTAAAAATTTGTTCATGTTAAACACGGCTGTGGTAATCTACTTATTAAAAAAAATGATTCCGGGATAGGAATTCCAGGTCATTGTAAAGCAACGACAAGTTAATGTATTGAACTGATTTGGTAAGAATACTGTTGCACGCGCAGCTGTGACTCCGAAGAATTTTATTACCTCAATCGACGCTTTCACGCACTGTAATTTTCAGTGGTATTAGCCAGGATTCCTGCAATTGATAAAATGCCTGATACGAAATCTGGAATGATTTTCCAAATGTTGGAACAATCACTTTAGATGCTGGCTGATTGTACATTGAGTAACAATTAGTTGTACTCTGGTATAGGGGTTGTTTGGGTAAAGGGACAGCTTACTTATCTAAACCTAACCAGCTCAATCTCCTTTATGACTGCAATTTTACTGATTGGATTTTACGTAATCTACGAGATGAATTATGACAAAGACTTTGAAAAGTACGATAACCGAATTAGAAAATCTCACATTGAAAAGTTGAAAATGAAAACTGCTGTGCGACTCAAAGCGTCAAAATAATATCTCAACAATTCATCTGAACATAATGACCGTTAAAAATAATTGGAGAGACAGACTAATCAGGTGGATTGCAAAATTGTTTCTATAAGATTTGAAATTGACGCTGCAAAACAGTCCGGAACTTTTAGAAATAAGACCGGCTGCTCAACAGCCTTTTTTGACATTTTTGTGCCTGCATTGGAGGGGATTTTTACAAAAATGCTTGCATAACGTGAGACGATGTTTTACTCGTGCCAACAAATCAATTCACTACAATTTCGTTTACAAATACCCAACCGGGCTTCCCTTTACCTGGGTGCCATTCAGGTAGCTTTACTACATGGCGTGCTAAAACTTTGAGTACCTTAACGGAAGCCGCGTTAAAAGAAACTTTTTGAATTACCAGTTGTGGCGACTCTTGCTTAGTCGGCATCAAAGGCAACATCTTACCTAGTAGTTTTAAAGAATCTTTGTGCCGTCCACCCCAAACTTCGAGATGAGTAGGTGGAAAAATAAATGCCTTGGTGTTTTGTAACATATTCAGCAATACATTTTCTATCATGACCGGTTCCTTGAAGTAGAGGAGGAATCCTGCATCATTTACCTGGTATCCCAACCACTGGCCGTTTCCAACATTTACATCTCCTAAATCACCATCCGTTAACAAACTTGCCGATGCGTTCTTGTACTTAGGGTCAAGCGGTGTTATCATCTCGATAGAATCGGCTGGATAGCCCTTTTTAATATAAGAAGCGCGCGTTTCATTGCTTCCATACCAGCCTTTTTTAAATGCACGTGCAGTGAGTGTGGTATTGTTATCAATGTATACAGGTTGTTTGTACAATGTGCCGGTTACACTGTCTGGAATATCACCGTTGGTTGAATATCGAATGTCGACACCTTTAAACGGATGTTTTATCTCTACTTCTGTTGGTTCTGCGAGTATACCAGGAGGTACAATGATAACTGGAGGAGACAATACAGTTATCAGTTCCTTATCGTCAACATAACCCGTTTCAACCATTACTCTTTTAAAGCGGCTATACATAGATGTTACCTGCGCACTGTCGATAGAAGTATTCCATGCGTACACGGATAGAAGATGAGGGAGGGCTAACAGCTTTTCAAGCGACGACTGATCAATTGAAGTGCCTGACAGGGCTAGAACCTGCAGGTTTTTCAAAACGTTTAACTGCCCCAGGCCTTTTGAGGTTATTTCGGTGTAATTAAGGTTAAGTTTCCGAAGGTTAGGCATCTGCCTGATTACATTTAGATCGTTGTCTTTAACAGGCATACGTGCCAGTGTTAATTCTACAACCTGGAGTTTTATGCTAAGCAGTTCCTCCAGTGCTTTAGAAGAATATTGTTCGCGGCCATAAAAATGAACAGCAAGTGCGGGCGACCCGGTGCCGAGTTGTTCTAGGACCCTGAAATTATTATTCAGAGCAGCAATCTTATCTTTTGCAGCGGGCGGGAAATCGTACACAGGCTGATCAGTTTCAGCTGCTGCTCCTAACGCAAATGAAGCTAGTATACGAAAAGAATCCTGCACAGGCAACAGGGTCAACTTTTTATCTAATAGTGCTCCTGACTTTATCCATGCATACAAAAGCGACGTCTCTTCTTCGGTAAGCTGTGGTTTAGACCTGGGAGGCATGTGTTTTTTGTCAGTTACGGGAAGGTGTATGCGCTGAATCAGCAGGCTGCCAGCGGCGTCTCCGGGTTTGAACAACGGGCCTGTTTTTCCTCCTTCCAGTAAGCCCGCCAGGTTGTCCATAATCAGACCGCCTTTGATATTAACCTCACCGTGGCAAGACAAGCACTTGCCTTCCAGGATAGGCCTGACAACATCTTTAAATACAATCGCTTCTGAAACAGGCACCATTTTGTTCGTTGCCATTGGAGCCAGCAGGTAATCTTTGCCATGCGTTAGTACAGCGCCCCAATGGCCGGCAAAAACAATCAGTGCGCAGGCAAAAAGCGTAAATATCCTTGCGGTTCCAGGGTACCTGTGAAAAACATTATGGAAATGATAAAAAAGAAAACCCACTACTGCAATACTGATTCCGCCCCATTTGTGCCATTGCAATGCGGTTCCACTGCGATCTTCTTCCATCGATAAGAGCAGGCCCATAATAGCAGTAATTACACCGAGCAGGGACGCTACCAGTACGAACGACCTGATCCATGGCAATTTCTTTAGTTCCGGTGAAGGTATCCATGCTGATAGAAAAGACAACAATAAAAGTACGATCGGAAAATGGAGGAACATGGGATGCATGCGGCCAGCAACTTTCAGCCAGGACGGTACCTGGAGCAGGTTTTGAAAGCAGGCAATGAATAACAGGAAGACAACGCCGCCCCATAATATACCTTCAGCAATCTTTTTTAATGTTAGCAAGGGTGGATGAATGGAGTTATGAGTTATGAGTGATGGATGATGAGTGGGGTAACCCCTGAATTCCCTTTAATTGGTGTTAATG
>JBBJOD010000562.1:0-3422 GCA_037721715.1 Chitinophagaceae bacterium
CTCGCTGTTCGTAACCGTTCCCTGAATAACTATATCTTTTACAGTTTCATTTGCCGGTGCTATTATAACCACGAGTCCGCCTTCCAGCGCCTTGTACTTTAAATCAGTATTTTTCAATAATAATTGCAGGGCATCTAATACCGGCATATCCTTTACATGAAGAGATACTCCTTTCCCGGGCGGTAAATTTGCCTCACTGTACAAAATTCTTATATCGCCCTTTTCTGCTAACACCGAAAGCGCCTTTTTAAGGTTGGTTTCACGGATATCTATAGTAACGATGGAACGTTGCGAGAACCCATCTGCCGAAGCATTCAAACACAAAATAAAAGTTAGAAGAAAGGTGCATTTAAACATTAAAAATAATTTTCGGTAGCGATTCGGGGGTAGCGCGTAATTGCATTGCTCTTTAATTGGCATAAATTTGTACTTGATTGTAAAAAATCTGGTGTAAGTATACCTGGTGCCGGATTCAAATCGCTGGGAATGTCGGCGCATTTTCAGCATTTGTCTAATAGATTCTTATTTTTTTTTCATCGATAATAAAATTGAAAGGTTTGATTAATTTCATTGCTGTTAATGCTTGTTCGATGGTTTCATTCGCAAATACTCCGGTAAACCTTTCACCCGCAATCGTTTTTCCCGACAGGGTGATTTGTACATTGAACCAACGCTCCAGTTGAGGCACGAGGTTCGCCAAAGATTCGTTTTCAAAGATCAATTTATTTTCTGTCCAGGACGTTTCACTCACATACTCCTTATCAGCTAATTTTACAGGTGCAATATTTTCAATTAACAAGGTTGCGCTATCGCTATAATGTTTTGAGCTGGTGGTGCCTTCGTTTATCTGATAGTTTATAACAGAAAGTTTTTCTGAAGGCCTCAATGTAAATTTCTGCTTTAAACTATTATTGGTTGAAAGTTCTATTGCGCCCCTTATCAAAGTAGTTTCACATTTATTATCATCTGGGTAAGCTTTTATATTAAATGCCGTACCCAGCACTTTTATCGAGACTTTACTGGTATGTATGATGAACGGATGGTCCGCTATGTGCACCACATCGAAATAAGCTTCACCTACCAGTTCAACCATGCGTTCCTCTCTTTCGTTCATATGGGGATCAAATGAAATCCTGCTATCTGCATTGATCCAGACAGTTGTTCCATCCGGCAATGTCACTGATTTACGAACACCTTTTCCTGAAATGATCTCGGTGTTTGTTATGAGTCTTTTTACCTCCGGTGCTTTCAAGAAGAGGTAGGCTGTTGTAAAAAGTAATACAATCGCTATCAAACTTCCGGCGAGGTACTTCGGTTTATTATTTTTTCCATTCCGGGCCTCCCCTTCAATGAGGTTGTCATCAGAAATTTCAAAAAGATGCTGGTATTTTATCCTGTGCCTGGCAAAGTAATTTTCTGAACTTTTCTCTTCGCTTTTTTCTTTCCAGATCTGATTGATAATATCATACGTCCGAATTGCTTCAGGGTTCCTGGTAATAAGATCGCCCAATTGTTCTAATTCTTCAGGCGATGCTTCCCCGGCTAACTTTCTTGCAAGAAGTTCAATTAATCTTTCTTCATCCATAAGATATTGCACAAGCCGAAGTAGTGCTTGATGTATAGATAGACAGCAGCAATTAAAAAACTCCCTAGTTCTAAAAAGAATTATTGATTAACCGGGGCCGGTCCGGGTACTGTTAGTTGTCTTTAAAGATTCATACAGCTTTTTCATTGCCGTTACAAGGTGGGCATCAACTGTTTTGGCAGAAATATTTAGTACCTGGGCCACTTCCTTGTAACTTAGGCCTTCTTCTTTAATGAGTTTGAAAACCAGTTTACACCTTGTTGGCAAAGCGTTGATGGAATTTTGCAGGGCGTGCCTCTCTTGTGAATTGATCAGGATTTGCTCAGGACTCAAACACTCCTTTACAAAACCAGTCTTAAGTTCATCCAGTGAAATCGTTACGCCAGATCGATTAGCCTTTAGTAAATTCAGGGAGAGGTTTCTTGCAATTACCAATGCATACACGGTTACATTCTCCACTTGCAGTAATTCTATTCGCTTCTGCCAAAGCCTGAACATCACATCACTTGCTACTTCTTCAGCATATTCACGGCATTTAAGCATACAGAAAGAAAGCCTGAAAAGAGAAGGAAACAGTAACTCAAACAATTTTTTATAAGAAGATTCGCTGTTATTAATAGCGATATTACAGACCAATGCGTTTATCTCTATGGAAGATATGGTTGGCATAGCAATCAGTTAGATTGGTGATGAATCGTACTATGAAAGTAATCAGAATTCTTAAATACACCAACTCATATAAAACCTATCCATTTACCTGGAACCGACAGCCCGCCGGTTGCTACGCCTGTTTTTTCACTTACTTTACCTATGTTGCATAGTGTGCCCTTTTTTAATAAAAAGAGAAAACCGGAAGGTTCCTCGTATAAAGTTACTGGCTAATCAACTTACAACACCCAGCAGTGACTTTCATTAAAATTATGAAAAAAATAATTTCAATTTTTTTATTGTGTTGCCTGTTGATGATTTCAGCGTACATGCTGTTTGGTGATGTTGAAAAGTGGGTAAAAAATAACCTTCAATCCGAAACATCGTTAACGGTGTATACGATGTTAAGTTTTATAATCTTGACCTCCGACATAATATTGCCTGTACCTTCCAGCCTGGTTATGATACTGAACGGTAAGGTATTGGGTGTAATTTCCGGAACAATTGTTTCATTAACATCGGGAGTCATTTCTTCATCCATAGGTTTTTATTTAGGAAGAAAGTCGAATCCATTCATCAATAAATTATTCAACAAAAACGATCAACAAATCAGTCATGACTTAATCAAGAATTTCGGTAATATCACTATAACAATTTCAAAGGCTTTGCCCATTATCTCGGAAGCAGTGTCTATAGTATCCGGAACTACTCTCTTGTCTTTTAAAACATTTTTCGTTTACTCAGTTGCCGGGCACCTGATCGTGTCTGTTATTTATGCTTTTGTCGGGAACTTTACTACCAGCTTACACTCGAATATTATCACGGCAATCATCATCGTATCCGCTTTAATGATTGCATGGATCATGCAAATGGCCATCCGGAGCAAAAGCCTCCAGGATAACAAATGAGTACCTCCGAAATAAAATAGTATTCAGTGCATTATGAGTCAAGTAAACAGTTATACTTATGTTATTCGAGCAAGTATCAAATTATAGCGTACACTGTTTTAGTCATGAACTTTCAGGGCACAAGGTACAAAGGACACTGCTTATTGTACAATTTTCCCCTTGAGGCCTTTGGAACACTTGCACCTTTCTAGAACGTAGAACATGATAAGCCGATCTTGCTATCGCATCGCTTTACTCTATTCGTTTTGTATGGAGAGTGGCAACCCATACGTCTTTGCCAC
>JBBJOD010000563.1:0-3402 GCA_037721715.1 Chitinophagaceae bacterium
ATGCTTCTTCTGACATTAAATTTTTTTCTACTCCACGCTGGTTGGTAACTACTATCGTTCGCCCGAAGCAATGTGTTAAATTTCGTAATGCTTGCAATACCCCGTCGTAAAACCTGAACTCTGTATAGTTGTATACATAGTCAAGGTGTTTTTCCTGGTTTATTACGCCATCGCGATCAAGAAACAGCGTCCAGCTTTTGTCAACTTTACTCAGATCAGGCATTCGGTTTAATATTTTGAATCAATTCGGTTTGCGCTTTCTCGTAGTCTTCAGGTATACCAATGTCTATAAAATATTTGTCCTGGACAAATCCGTAGAATCGGCCAAATTTTACATTCTTTTCGAGGTAGTCATTTTCGAAACTAAATTTTAGCGGCATTTGTTCCAGCAGGAACGCGGCCACTTGTAGCACGTACACGCCCCCGTTAATCAGGCCCGACTCCTGGTATCGTTTCTCTTCGAATCCCTCCAACGAGTTGTCGATATGCAGCTGCACAGCCCCATAACGATCAAAATGCTGCATCGGCTTAAGTGCAAGGGTACAAAGTGAACGGTGATGGTCATGAAACGCAGACATTTGTTTGATATCTGCGTTGAAAAAGGTATCCCCGTTAACAACCAGTACCGATTTAACTTTCGTTAAACCACAAGCGAGCTGGATGGCTCCACCAGTTCCAAGTGGCTCCTCTTCTATGCTGTATGTAATTGAAAGGCTACCGTATTGTGTATTTAAATATTGTTTGATGATCGCATGCTTATACCCAAGGCAGCAAATAAAGTGCTCAATTCCTTTTTCAAGAAGGGAGTCGATTACATATCCGATAAACGGTTTAGCCAAAACCGGGGCCATGCATTTTGGAAGGTCAGGTACTGCGTCTCTTAATCTTGTACCCAGCCCTCCTGCCAGTATTATCGCTTCTCTTATCATTGAATTTTGTAAAAAGAAATAGAACCTGTGTAAGGTAAGTTTTATATTAGCGCGATGCTATCAGTCGTCCGCTTTATGTTAGCAGGGAAATCATTCTTCGCATGTTTCACTGGCAGCTGATGCCTGATACCAACTTGCCACGCCGATTCGATTTACTCGCTATCATGTGAAATACTTTTCTTCCACCAGTTGGCAGATGATATGTCCCAGCATAATATGCGATTCCTGTATGCGCGGGGTATCGGTGCTCGGAACATTGAACAGAAAATCGCTCGCAGCTTTTAGGGCACCTCCTGATGCACCAGTGAAAGCCATCGTGATGACGCCTTTTTCTTTGGCTGTTTCAAACGCCTGCAAAATATTTTTAGAATTACCTGAGGTAGAGAACCCTATCAGCACATCACCTTTGTTGGTGATACCCTGTATCAACCTTGCATAAATTACATCAAAATTATAATCATTCGCCACGGCGGTAAGGTAAGACGTATTGCAATGAAGCGCCTCTGCAGGCAACGCCCCACGGTCAAGGTAAAACCGGCCACTCAGTTCTGCAGCAAGGTGTTGCGCATCAGCAGCGCTGCCGCCGTTTCCACAGAAATACACCCGGCAACCGTTTCTGAAAGCATCAACAATAACGCCCACCGCTTCCTGCAGTCTCATTAACATTTTTACATCACCAAGAATGCTTGTTTTTACATCAACAGAAGCGCTGATGATAGACTTCATTGTGTCAATCATGGTGTCATGCTTATTTATCATTACTTCTTTCATTTCAAAATGTTATCAAAAGTTTTTCTTAGAGATAAGTATTGCGACGGAGGAAAATGTACGGTGCACTTCTTACTGTTTCCTCATATCGTCCAGGTTGTTAGGCCATGATTGGTGAACTGGTAGTCTTTGAAGTAACCACCAAACTTGCCGAGGGATTCCATGACTTTGTATTTGGAAATATCGGGACAGTAGAATATCATAAATCCACCTCCACCAGCGCCGGAGATTTTACCTCCCATGGCACCCGCTTTCTTTGCCGATTCATAAATTTCTTCCATGAGGGGATTTGATATACCTTCTGCCATTCTTCTTTTCTGCTGGAAACCAAAGTCAAGGATTTCGCCTATTTCATGCAATCGGCCTTTAAGAAGAGCCTCCTTCATCATGTGAGCCTGTTGTTTTAATTGGTGCATGGCCTCTATCGGCTTTGCCTGGTTATCACTAACGTTCCTGCTTTGCTTTTCGATGATCTTAGCCGATTCTCTGCTGGTAGATGTAAAATATAAAAGCAAGTTATTTTCCAGTTCAAAAAGGTACTGTTGTTTAATGCGTAGCGGGTTAACAATCACTTTATCATTTTCATAAAATTCCATGAAATTAACACCACCAAAAGTTGCGGCATACTGGTCTTGCCTGCCACCGGCCATTTGAAGGTCATTACGCTCTATTTTGTACGCAAGATGCGCCATATCGTAATCACCGAGCGGTAAACGTAACATCTCTGTAAATGCACCGATTATTGCCACTACGAGTGTAGATGAGGTTCCCAGGCCTGAACCGGCCGGCGCGTCTACAAAAGTAGACAACCGGAAACCCGACAATGGCAGGCTGAAATCTTTTTGAATACGGTTATATACCCCTTTCAGTAAGTCAAGTTTCCCATCAATCGGCAGTTGGGGCGCCCACTCAAACCTTTGTTCTTCCTTCCTGTCTAATGCCTGCAAAATGATTGCATTTTCCTGTATCGGTTGTATATTAGCGTTAGCATATAACGATATGGTAGCATTTAGAATAGCTCCGCCATATAAATCACAATAAGGGCTAACGTCTGTTCCGCCCCCTGCCAGTCCAATGCGTAACGGTGCTTTGCTTCTATAGATCATGGATCGCGAATGAGTTAACAGGCATGGGGTATGAAAGTTGAATATCTTTGAGCAAGTATAACCATTTACAATGATCTTCTGTTCCCAGCACCATAAGTGTACTGTTTCTCCGAATCACCTGGTTCAGATGTCAATGATTGCTTTCACAAGGTTGACCCATGAATACTTAGCCTTTTCCCTGCGAAGATGAGGAATAAAGTGCTGCTCGCCTAATTCAAAATAGCGGCGAATAGCTGCGGCTATTGCTTCCGGATTCGGCTCACATATTAGTCCGGCCTCTTCATGCGTTACGTATAACGGCAAACCGCCGACATTGGTTACGATCATCGGTTTCTCGAAATGATAGGCCAGGGGAGTAACGCCGCTTTGTGTAGCGTGGCGATAGGGTTGTACCACCACATCGGCAGCGCAGAAAAAATTTCTAACGCTTTTTTCAGGAATGTATCCTGTTTTTAAGAGTAGATCTTTGCGAATACCGGCATCGTCAATTTTCTGCTGGTAGGTTTTCTCGTCCTCATAAAATTCTCCAGCTACGAGCAGTTTCAGGTTTTCCAGTTTTCCCGGTTGGGCGGTTAATATTGCCATTGCATCCAGCAACA
>JBBJOD010000564.1:0-3401 GCA_037721715.1 Chitinophagaceae bacterium
TTGAAACTGAAGGTTATAATTCAAGGGTATATGCCTACGAAAATGATGTCATGTATAGTTTTTCGGTGCCCGCTTCTTTCGACCGGGGATGGAGATACTATTTGAACATACACCTGAATATTACAGCGTTGAAAGAAAAATATAAAACGAATAGAATTGAAACCAATTGCTGGATACGGGTTGCCCAAACAATCTATTTCGAAAAAGATGAAATTGGTTCAGGCGCAGAAATCATCAATGGCAATAAGAGAACTGAAATCAAACTACAACTGATGTTTAATTTGAGTAATAAACAATAGCATTCATTTGGTAAACTGCCTGTTTTCAAGCCGGTATGAATCTTTAGTGTGTTATGTAAAATCTTCTCTTTCTCTTTTATTGCCTGGTGCTTTAAGAAAGTTGCATCATAAAAATAGACCAGGTTATAATTTTTGCTTACATGTTTTGTTGAAATACATCAAGTTACATCTAACTGGATTCTTTGCAGCATTTTTCAAAAAGCGGTTGTCATTATAAGACGCGTATGCGGAACATTTTAATTCAATATTGCCATACTTGCTTTATTACCTGCTAATAAAACCAAAAAAATGAGAAAAACCGCTTCACTAATTACAATGATATTACTGTTTACAGGAATGGCAATTGCACAAACATCACCGGTTTCAGGCCAAATAAGAAATGAGAGAGGTGAGCCTGTGTCGTTTGCAACAGTCAAAATAAAAGTAAGCAACACGGCCGTTTCAGCTGATCAGGATGGAAATTTTACTATCCAGGCTCCAAGGGGTGCCACTCTTGTTGTAAGTGCCACCAGCTTCCAGGCTAAAGAAGTGAGTGTTAGAAATTTAAGTGCACTGTCTGTTTCTCTGGCACCAAGTACCAGTAACATGGAAGAGGTGGTAGTTACTGCAGTAGGTATCCGTAGGTCAGAAAAAGCGCTGGGGTATTCCGTTAGCAAGGTTAACCTAAATGACCTATTACAAAAATCTGAGCCCGATATGCTGAAAGGTCTGCAGAGTAAAGTTGCAGGCGTCGATAATCGAACTTCGCAGGGAACACCGGGTGCGGCAACTTTATTACACGTGATTGAATAGCTGCGTAGAATTGGTTCTACACCTGCGAATTCATAATCAAATGTTTATAAATCCGTCTTTTTACCGAGTAAATGTTATTGACGGCAACGTAGACCTCGTTAATTAAGCTTGGTCTGTTATTTGCAAAACTCATTATATTACTTCGCTCTTTGCTATTAATCAGGTTTTACTCTTATTGCCACCATTTGAATAAAATTTCATCATTGTTCCCCTCTATGAAATGTTTCAGTAGTTCACTAACATTTTTGTAACTAAAATTTACCACACTATGAGAAAAATGCTTATCCTTTTTCAAGCACTATTGCTGTTTTCATTTGCGTCTTACTCGCAATCGCGACAAATAACCGGTCAGGTGAAAGACGAATCAGGCAATCCTGTACCTTTTGCAACCGTTTCAACCAAGAGATCACTCAACGATGTGCCCTCTGGAGGCACTTCCGCAGACGCAAATGGCTTTTTTAAGATTGATGCCGGTAACGCAACATCCATAGTTATTAGCTCAGCAGGATTTACCAACAAGGAGATTGCACTTGTTGAAGGAACAAATAATATAACAGTGGAGCTTGGCAGTTCTGCTCAGCTCATAAACGAAGTAGTAGTAACAGCACTAGGTATAAGGAGGAATAAAAACCAGTTGCCTTATGCGGCACAGCAAATAAACGGTGAAGCTGTAAGCCAGAATCGAAGCGGGAATTTTGTTAGTGCACTCTCCGGTAAGGTTTCAGGTGTGGAGATCAGGCAGGGCAATGCCATGGGAGGATCAACCAATGTAGTGATCAGGGGTACCAAGTCGCTGACTAAAAATAACCAGGCTATGTTTGTTGTTGATGGAGTGCCAATCGACAACTCTAACAACAACAGTAACGGTGGAGTGGATCCGCTTCGTAACCAGCAGGGAGGAAGAGGGGGATTTGATTACGGAAATGCAGCGGCAGACGTGAATCCCGATGATATAGAATCCGTTACCGTATTGAAAGGTGCAGCAGCCACAGCCCTTTACGGCTCGCGCGCTGCCAACGGTGTGGTGATGATCACTACCAAAAAAGGTAGAAGAGGACTTGGAGTTACGGTGAACTCTGGTGTCACCATGGGTAAGATTGACAAAACCACCTACGCCAAATATCAAAATCAATATGGTGCCGGTTATGCAACCTCCGGTTACGGTTCTCCGGATGGCGGCTTTTTTTATTTTGATGTTAATGGCGATGGAACTAAAGATCTCGTGACGCCAACTACGGAAGATGCTTCTTATGGCGTTAAATTCGATCCCAATATTATGGTTTATCAATGGGACGCATTTGATAGAACTTCTCCAAATTTTAAGAAGTCACGGCCATGGGTAGCCGCACCTAACAATCCTACCCAGTTTTTTGAAACAGCCGTATCAACCATCAACAGTGTGATATTGGATGGTGGTTCAGACAAAGGTAATTTCAAACTGGGTTATACAAGGAATGAAGAAAAGGGAATACTACCAAACAGCAGGCTGCTTAAGAACCTCGTGAATTTTGGTTCATCTTATCATTTGTCAGAAAAGTTAACCGCCGCCGCCTCAATAAACTTTTCGCGAGTAGACGGAAAGGGCCGGTTTGGTACAGGTTACGACGACTGGAATGTAAACCAGTCTTTCAGGCAGTGGAACCAGGCCAATACGGATGTGAGGGAGCAGAAAGAAGCATACATGAGAAGTAAGCAGAATGTAACCTGGAACTGGGCCGAACCATCGAAGCCCGCATCTGGCCTGTATCCGATCTATACTGACAACCCATACTGGAACCGGTACGAAAATTACGAAACGGATAGCCGTTACCGTTATTTTGGCAATGCTTCACTAACATATAATCCGACCGACTGGTTAAATATACTGGGCCGCGTTTCACTTGATTCTTATGATGAACTGCAGGAAGAACGAGTTGCCCTAGGTAGTCACGATCCATCATCATACAGCCGGTTCAACCGCACCTTCCGCGAATATAACTACGACCTCCTGGCTAATTTCAATAAGGACATCAATACTGATTTCAACCTAAAGGCCCTTGCAGGTATCAATATCAGGAGAACCTCTATCAATTCAATTTATGCAGCTTCCAACGGTGGTCTTGTAGTACCCAAGCTATATTCACTAACTAATTCATTAAATGCAATAAAAGTTGAAGAGACAGCTGATAAGGTGGCTACCGATGGCTACTTTGGTGGAATAACACTCGGGTACAAAGAGATGATCACATTAGATGGAACGGCACGGGTTGACCGTTCTTCAACTTTGCCCGAAGATAAGAACGTATATTTTTATCCTTCGGTTTCTGCCAG
>JBBJOD010000074.1:0-12739 GCA_037721715.1 Chitinophagaceae bacterium
CCGACCGCATAAGGTCACGTTTCACACCACTCGTAAAAATCTGCAAGGAGTATGGAACGGCCATGAGAATTGGCACCAACCACGGTTCCCTAAGTGACCGTATCATGAGCCGGTATGGCGATACGCCCATGGGTATGGTCGAAAGTGCTATGGAATTCCTGCGCATTGCGCGGTATGAAAACTACCACAATATCGTGCTGAGCATGAAGTCGAGCAATCCGCTGGTGATGGTTCATGCCTACCGTTTACTGGTTGAAAGAATGACGGAAGAATTTAATGCATGTTATCCTTTACACCTGGGTGTTACGGAAGCAGGAGACGGCGAAGATGGCAGGATTAAATCTGCTATTGGCATCGGTACCTTGCTGGAAGACGGTATAGGAGATACCATCCGTGTTTCATTAACAGAAGATCCCGAGTTTGAAATACCGGTTTGTAAAGACCTTGTCAGAAGGTATACCGGCAGGTATGATAAGGCAACTATTCCTCCGGTCACAAAACTACCGTACAACCCATTTCAATATGCAAGAAGGCAAACGGGTGCCGTCTCTAATATTGGAAACAGGCAGGTGCCGGTTGTTATTGCCGACTTTATGCAGGCCGGCATTCTGTGTTATGAAGATCTTTCCTCCATTGGATATACCTACGATCTTCAAAATGATAAATGGCATATCGCAGACGGCGCTTCAGATTATATCTATACTGCCGGCAACCTGTTGAACTTTCCACTTCCCGGCACATTGAAAATCATCAGTGATTATTCAACCTGGTTAAAAGCCGCTGATAAACAGACTTATTTCCCCTTGTACCAGCAAAACGAGTACCTGCATACGAAGGAACATTCTTTTCAGCTTAACTTCATATCCATAGATGCCGGAAGTGAAGATGCGGAGAAAGAGATTGCCGCTATCGGTAACGACCCAACAGTAGTGTATTGCTTGTGGTCTCAGGGTACGCATACGATGTCGAAAGTTCGCAGGATGGTTACCGTACTTGCCAATAGTGGCATACAGTGTCCTGTTATTCTTGCAGTTAGAAGCCATGCCACCACTATAGATGAACAGCTGATACATTTCTCAACAGATGCAGGAGCATTGTTGCTTGATGGCATGGGCGATGGCATCTGGCTGATGAATGATCCCTCTGCCATAGAAAACAATAAAGTCAGTGGCCGTACCTACCTCGAAACAAGCAGTAATGCGCAGTTCCTCAACAATACAGCTTTTTCGATCTTGCAGGCTACACGCACAAGAATTTCGAAAACAGAATACATCAGTTGTCCGAGTTGCGGAAGAACTTTATTTGATTTACAGGAAACTACTGCCAGGATCCGGGCGGTAACCAATCATCTGAAAGGTATCAAAATTGCCATCATGGGGTGTATCGTGAACGGCCCGGGAGAAATGGCTGACGCAGATTTTGGGTATGTAGGCAGTGGCCCGGGAAAGATTACTTTATACCGCGGAAAAGAAGTGATCAAACGTTCGGTAAACAGTGATGTAGCTGTTGAAGAATTAATTAGCCTTTTGAGAGAAAGCAATGCGTGGATTGAACCGACGGTGGTGGTGTAGGGAGGAATGTTGGTGAATGGTCAATGGTAAATTGAGTGATCCTGATAGCTAACGCTCGACCTATCCTATCACTTTCGTTCCATCTTCAATCTGTGTAACATACACTTCCGTGTCTTTATTAAACTGCTCCTCGTATTTTGATTTTATGAAACTGGTGAAGGGTTCCACAGCATCCTGTTTAACCAGGTTTATGGTACATCCACCGAATCCTCCGCCCATCATACGGGTTCCGGTTACACCTTCAAATGAATGCGCCTGGTCTGCCAGGAAATCAAGTTCTTCACAACTAACTTCATACTGTTTACTCAGTCCCAGGTGTGTTTGATACATCAGTTGTCCAAACCCGGCCAGGTCTCCTTCCACCAGAAGTTTACTTCCTTTCAACAATCTTTCATTTTCAGAGATTACGTACAGGCAACGCTTATACACTAATTCGCTTAGATCGTTTTTATGGGCTTCCAGGTCACTCAGCGTTATATCGCGTAATGACTTTATTTCAGGGGTGATAAATTTTTTCATTATTTCAACACCTTCTTCGCATTGCTTCCTTCGCACGTTGTATTCTGACCCGGCCAGCGAATGCTTAACCATTGAATTCACCATTACAATTTTATGATTGGGAAAGTTGAACGGTATGTACTCGAACTCCATACTACGGCAGTCCAGTTTAATAACGTGACCGGCCTTTCCATGAAGGCTTGCAAAAGGGTCCATGATACCAACGAGCGCCCCAACAAAAATATGTTCAGTCTTCTGGCCTATATAAGCCATGTCTACCCTGCTTAATCCAAAATGGAATAATTCGTTCAAAGCGAAACTAAAAGCGCAGCTTAGTGCCGCTGATGAACTCATGCCGGCACCAACGGGTACATTGCCGTCGATCAGTACATCAACCCCTTTAACAGAACATCCTTTTTGTTGAAGCAAGTAGGCTACTCCCAAAAGATAAGAACTCCATGTTTCCTTCTTTTCCGGCTTTATATCAGTTAAAGAAAATGAAAAAGTTTCTTCATATTCGTTTGCATACAGGTTAACCATGTCGGTGCCATTGGCTGCAACAGCGATAAACATTTTTTTATCAACAGCACCTGGTAAAACAAATCCCTGGTTATAATCTGTATGTTCACCAATCAAATTAACCCTGCCTGGAGAAGCCACCAAAAGGGGAGTTTTATGATAAAGTTTTTCGAATTTTTCACGTAGTTTTTCCATGCCGCAATTGTTGGAAACAAATGTAGCAGATGTAGGCAGGAAAAACTATTTTAGTTTAATAACTCACAACCATAACCGAAACACACCGGGTGCCTAAAAACATAGCTGGCTTTGTGTGAAGCAATAATCGGTCGTACGGTGTTTACTACATTTACGCCACAGGCAAACATTCACAAAACGCTATCAGCTTAGTATAGTATAATGCCGTTACTTTGCATTGCTGTCCTGGCGGGCGCTGGAAAAATTTTTCGCAAATGGCTTCACCAACTCTTTAGATACTTATAATCTACAAAAATGAAAACCTTAAAAATTTTAGTGGTTTGCTTATTCACCTGTTGCTTCGCAGGTTGCTTTGAAATGAATGAAGAATTATCTGTCCGTGAAAATGGTAGCGGAGAATTTTCTATAAATATGGATATGGGCCAGTTAGTAGATATGATGAAAGCATTCATGCCCCCGGCTGAACTTGAAAAAATGGGACAGCAAAAAGATACCGTGATAAACATGAAGGACCTGGTAGACACATCCACTGCCCTTTCTGCAGATAATAAAGCCTTACTTCGCGATGGTACATTGCGAATGCAAATGAACATAGAAGATAAAGTGTTCAAAATAAATATGAAATACCCATTTAAGAACCTCGAGACACTGCAACAATTGTATGCGAACCTTGGCAATGGATCAACAGGTATGGGAGGATTGTTAAATGGCATGAGACCAGGTTCTTCGGCTATGGGAGGTAAAGAACCGGAGATGAAACAGGTAAGCTCTTACTTTGACCTTGAAACAAAGAAGAATTCGATTACACGAAAACTTAATAAAGAAAGATATGCCACCCTTCTGGATGACAGTATGATGCAGCAGATGAAGCAAATGGGCAGTATGGGAGGTGGCCTGGGGACCGTAAAAATGAATACCGTTATCAAGCTGCCAACAGCTGCTAAAAAACTAACAGGTTCAAAAGCTGAATTGTCGACTGACAAAAAAACCGTGTTGCTAAAAAATAATTTGCTTGATATTTTTGAACACCCCGAAGTATTCGAGTTTTCAGTAAATTATTAAGTAGTGGTTAGCAGTTATCCGTTACATTCAATCAGGCTATTACCAGCATCATACACCCTTCGCTCATGCAAACAGATTTTTTAGTAGTTGGCTCAGGCATTGCGGGGCTTACCTACGCCTTGAAAGTTGCCATGGAATTTCCAGATAAAACCGTTACGGTTATCACTAAGGCCCATACGGATGAAACAAATACCAAGTATGCACAGGGGGGAATTGCAGGCGTTACTGACTTTGAAAAAGACAGCTTCACCAAGCACATCAATGATACGCTGATAGCCGGTGACGGGCTTTGCAACGATAAAGTGGTAGAGATTGTAGTTAAGGAAGGGGTGGAAAGAATTCAAGAGCTCATTGACTGGGGAGCACGATTTGACAAGGAACCGGATGGTGACTTTGCGTTGGGGAAAGAGGGAGGTCAGAGTGAGTTTAGAATCCTGCATCATAAGGACGTTACCGGTATGGAAATGGAAAGGGCATTGGTAGATAAAGTATCGAGTCAGAAAAACCTGCACATCATTAAACACTGCTTTGTGCTCGATCTTATTACCCAGCATCACCTGGGTTTTATGGTCACAAAGTCAACGCCTGATATTGAGTGTTATGGCGTATATGCCTTTAATCTTGAGAACAACCAAATCGAAAAGATCATTGCGAAAATAACACTGCTGGCCACAGGAGGGAACGGGCAGGTGTACCGAACTACTACTAATCCGTCTATCGCAACAGGCGATGGTATTGCCATGGTATATCGTGCCAAGGGAAGGATTGAGAACATGGAGTTTATCCAGTTTCATCCTACTGCATTGTATGAAGCCGGAGTAGGAGGTCAGGCCTTTTTAATTACGGAAGCTGTAAGAGGAGATGGAGGCATTCTGCGTAACCAGAACGGCCAGGCATTTATGGAAAAATATGATGAAAGACGGGACCTTGCCCCCCGTGATATTGTTGCAAGGGCCATTGATAGCGAAATGAAAATTACGGGTACTGAACATGTATTCCTTGATTGTCGGCATATGGATACCCGGAAATTCCTTCATCATTTTCCAAATATTCACGAGAAGTGTTTGTCTCTTGGTATAGACGTCTCGAAGGATATGATACCAGTGGCTCCAGCTGCACACTACAGCTGTGGTGGAATTAAAACAGATGAATGGGGCCGAACCTCTATCAAGCATCTGTATGCAGCGGGCGAATGTGCTTCTACAGGACTTCATGGAGCAAACCGGCTTGCCAGTAATTCATTGCTTGAAGCAATGGTATTTGGCCATCGCTGCTTCGAGGACGCTTCTCTAAAGATCGACACAATGTCTTTCACAGAGAATATTCCAGACTGGAATGCAGAAGGAACAAATGTTCCGAAAGAAATGATACTTATCACTCAAAGTCTAAAAGAGCTGCAACTGTTAATGAGCGATTATGTTGGAATCGTACGAACAAATACCCGTTTGGTGCGTGCTTTAAAACGGCTGGATCTTTTACATGAAGAAACGGAACAACTTTATGTATCGTCCACCGTTTCTCCCCAACTCTGCGAATTGCGCAACCTCATTACCGTGGGTTACCTGGTTGTAAAAGGGGCATGGTTTAGGAAAGAAAGTCGGGGACTACATTTTAATACTGATTTCCCTGACAAAAGCCCACTCGTGCAAAACACCATTTTGTAAATAAAAGATCCTTGTTCAGCCATTCACCTTTGCATCCGTGCCCGGTGTACATTTATTTTTCAATTAAGCAAATCCAGGATGTACTATATCGTTTATGGAATTCTCTATCTGATTTCACTACTTCCCTTGCGTATTTTATATTTTCTTTCTGATGCAGTGTACGGCCTGGTCTATTATGTGATCGGGTACCGCAAAGATGTTGTGATGAACAATCTCAACATAGCTTTCCCTGAAAAAACCACTATAGAAAAAATCAAAATTTCTAAAAAATTTTATCACAATTTTATTGACAGTTTAATTGAAACGCTGAAAGTGATCTCTGCCAGTGACCAGTTTTTAAAGAGGCACTTTACCGCAAACTGGGAGGTGCTGAACCAGTTATACCAGAAAGGGGAAAGCTGTGAAATATTAATGGGTCACACCTTTAACTGGGAGTGGGGGAACCATGCTATTAATTTAAATGTAGAGTATACTTTTTTGGCGGTCTACATGCCTATTACCAATAAAACCCTTAACCGGGTGTTTTTGAAACTACGTTCCAGGGGAAGGTCCAAGATGTTGTCTGCCAGTGATATGAAACAGGAAATGCTGCCTTACGGGGATAAGCAATACGCGCTCGGACTGGCTGCTGATCAAAACCCTGGCGATCCCAGGTATGCTTACTGGCTAAATTTCTTCGGGAAGCCTGCACCCTTTGTTACAGGGCCTGAAAAGGGTGCAAGGGCCCGCAATATGCCGGTAATTTTTTGCTATATCCAAAAATTACGCAGGGGGTATTATAACCTGGTACTTTCAATAGGGGTAGAAAGCCCTGCTTCGTTACCTGAAGGAGCCGTTACGGTTCAGTTTGTACGGTACCTGGAAAACGTAATAAGGCTGCAACCTGATATGTGGTTATGGAGCCACAAACGATGGAAACATCTGTGGAAGGAAGAATACCAGAAACTTTGGGTAGACAGTGATGGGTGATGGGTGATGAGTGATGAGTGATGAGTGATGGGTGATGAATGATGAATGATGAGTGATGGGTGATGGGTGATGGGTGTCTCTTCCTTTACTCAGATCACCGACAAAAGGTACCCGATACCCTGACGGCTGAGAGCTGCAACCCTTAATTCAACAAACTAACATCTTTCACCACTTCAATATTTTCCATCTTTTTTATTTTATCCCAACCCCCCAGAACATTTCTCAGGTTGTGAAAACCCTGGCGCTTTAACAGGGATAATGCGATAACACTCCGGTAGCCCCCTCCACAATGCACATAAATATTATGGTGATCATCAAGGTTAGCCATGGTTCCGGGATCTGTGAGGTCATTCAACGGAATGTTTACCGCATCTTTTAAATGCCCGTCTGCATATTCTGTTTCCCTTCTTACATCCAGTACAACCAGCTTGTCATCAAAAGGGATATCTAATAGCAGTTCTTCCGGTTCAATATCGATAATCATGTCGGTATGTTCAGCTGCCTGTACCCATGTCTCAAAACCACCTTCCAGGTATCCCACTACTTTATCAAATCCAACCCGGGCCAGCCTTACCAATGTTTCTTTTTCCATTCCCGGATCAGTCACCAGAACCAGTTGCTGGTCGAACGGTAGAAGTCCACCCGCCCATTCCGCAAAGCGGCCATCCAGCCCTATGCTAATAGATCCGGGTATAAATCCTTTTGTAAATTCTGCGGCGGCGCGCGTATCCAATGTTATTACATCCTGGGTCAGGTAAGTTTTAAATTCTCCTATTGGCAAAGCTTTTAATCCTTTCATCAGCACGTCATTCAGGCTTTCATATCCTTCTTTGTTAATTTTAGCATTTATCGGGAAATACTGAGGTAATTCAGGCAGGTCTGAAGTGACCGAATGTATAAAATCCGCTTTCGTCTGGAATCTCAAGGCATAATTAGATTCTTTTTGTTGACCGATCGTACTAAAAGTTTCCACGCCAAGGTTTTTTCCGCAACTACTTCCTGCACCGTGCGCCGGGTACACAACGACTTCATCTCCCAGGGTAAGTATCTTTGCCTGGAGTGAATCGTATAACATCGAAGCGAGATCTTCTTTGCTCATATCACCACTACTGAGGTCTGGTCTACCCACATCGTCAACAAATAGGGTATCACCTGTAAAAACAGCCTGTTGTTTGCCGTCTTTATCTTTTAACAAGTAGCAGGTAGACTCAAGTGTATGTCCAGGGGTATGCAAAACTTCGATCACCATCTCACCTATAGTAAATACTTCCCCGTCGGTGGCCAGGTGAATGGGAAAGTTTGTCTCGGTATTCGGTCCGTAAACAATGGGTGCGCCAGTTGCCTGGGCAAGGTCGAGGTGACCGCTGATAAAATCAGCATGGAAATGAGTTTCAAATATATATCGAATGGTTGCATTTCTCTCGGTAGCCAATGAAAGATAACTTTCAATATCCCGCAATGGGTCTATAACTGCCGCCTGACCTTCGCTTTCAATATAATAGGCTGCCTCACTTAAACAGCTTGTATATAATTGCCTGATAAACATGTGTGTTGATTGTACAGGTAAAGGTAAGCTTTAAATGAAAATGTGGACGGCACAGGCCAGTCCACATGTCAAAAAAATAAGCTGACGCTAGTTACATTAACAATTCAACCACACATTTGCTGATTTCCGCTATACGTTGCTGATGCAAACCATAGTATATAAATTTGCCTTCTCTTTCAGTTTTTACAATCCCCGCACGGCGCAAAATAGCAAGGTGCTGCGATGCAACTGACTGCTCGAGACGCAATTGCACATAGATCTCTGTAACAGTTAACTTACTTTGCTCTTCCAGTAATTTTAAAATATGTTGACGAAGTTTGTGATTCAGCGCACGAAGTATTAATGAAGACTTTTTCACCTGGAGGAAGTCGATTGTAACAGCACTTTCCTCAGTTCCCTTCACCATTAATAAATTACTTTGATTATTCATAATCAAGACTAGGATTTTAATAGCACAAATTCGAACAAAAAGTGGAAAATATAGCCTTGGAAAAGACAGGGTTATATCCTCAAAGGACATAAAGTTATTATCATTTACCGGAATTATGTGTGTAATGTTCTTTTAGGTAAAGCGGTTCCAAGTAGGCTAAAGGCATGAAGTCATATTTAATAAATTTGCTATATATAATAACGTATAGATGTGACGCATTAAATATTATATTTTTAAACCTTGCATTTGATTGGTCAATTATTGCTTCTAATTTATTTTTACCACTACCATAGAAAACTATCTTTTTTGTTTGTAGCAGATCAAAAAATGATTGTTCGTTCAGGATCATCGCACAGGGATCTAACAATGGAACCAGGTTTTTATCGTAAATGGCAGTAAATACTTCCATCCTCCTGGCATCGATCATTGGACATATATAGTCCGTCTCTTCATTCAAGGCGGCACTTGCCATCGCCTCCAGCGTGTTTATTCCTATCAGCGGAATATTCAACGCATAACAGAGGCCCTTTGCTGTAGCCATGCCTATACGTAAACCTGTATAAGAACCCGGGCCGATGGTAATACCTACGGCTTTAAGGTCAACTAAATTTCTGCCCGTATCTTTCAAAAGCCCTTCAATAGCAGGGTGCAGCCACGAAGCATGGTCTTTTTGCGTATCATTGGAGCGCATGCCCAAACACTGGACGTTTTCTGAAAGACAAATGCTTGCCTGTTCGGTGGAGGTATCAATATTTAAAATTAGCGGCATGCGGACATAATCTTTTCTAATAAAAAGTTAGCAACTTTAAAAAACCTGGGGTTGTGCTGCAAAGAAACAGCAATCCAGGCAGTTCTGTTAAACCAACCTAATAACCTACGGGCAATCCGGCCAAGCAGCCACCGTTGTAACATCTTAATGGTCCATGAAAACAGATTACTTATATCTTTACACCCAGATAAATATTGACCTATGAATGAAAATTTTAGCAGGCGTCTAAGCACAGAACTGGAAGAGATCAAAACCGCCGGTTTATACAAATCTGAGCGGGTAATTACCAGCGGTCAGGGTGCTGAGATAGAAGTGAACGGAAGAAAGGTGCTTAATTTTTGTGCCAATAATTACCTGGGCTTGTCTGGCGATCCGGGAGTAATTCAAGCCGCACAAGACGCCATGAATAAACACGGATATGGACTTAGCAGCGTAAGATTCATTTGCGGCACCCAGGATATTCATAAGAAATTGGAAAATAAAATTTCCCAATTTCTGGGTTTGGAAGATACCATTCTTTACGCGGCTGCTTTTGACGCAAATGGCGGCCTGTTCGAACCGCTATTTGGGGAGGGGGATGCAATTATTTCAGACGCTTTGAACCATGCTTCCATCATCGATGGTATTCGTTTGTGTAAAGCACAACGCCTGCGCTATGACCACAACAATATGGAAAGCCTCGAAGAAAAACTCGTGGAGAGCCAATACAGCCGAAACAGGATCATTGTTACAGATGGGTCCTTTAGCATGGATGGAACTATTGCCCGGCTAGACAGTATATGCGACCTTGCAGATAAATACAATGCTATTGTAATGGTGGATGATTCCCATTCTACTGGGTTTCTTGGCAAAACAGGAAAGGGAACACATGAATACCGTCACGTTATGGGAAGAATAGATATAATCACGGGAACACTCGGAAAAGCACTAGGAGGTGCCAGTGGGGGATTTACAAGTGGTAAAACAGCGGTTATTGAAATGTTGCGCCAGCGCTCGAGGCCCTATTTATTTTCAAATACCCTGGCGCCCGCAATTGTAGGCGCATCAATTTATGTTCTCGATAAATTGACGGAAAGCACTGCCCTACGCGACAAACTGGAAAACAACACCCGGTATTTCCGCGCTAAAATGACTGAAGCGGGTTTCGAAATTAAGACGGGCGAACACCCTATTGTTCCAATAATGTTGTACGATGCCGTATTGGCACAACGTTTTGCCACAAAAGTTCTCGAAGAAGGAATTTATGTGATTGGTTTTTTTTTCCCGGTAGTCCCTAAAGGACAAGCCAGGATACGTGTTCAGTTAAGTGCCGGACATGAAAAAGACCAACTGGACAGGGCCATCGATGCATTTATAAAAGTAGGTAAAGACCTGGGCGTATTGCAGCACATTGCTACCGTAATTACATAACCGCTATCATGCTGATTTCCACGTTGGCATTCTTAGGCAGTCCTTTTACGGCAACGGTTTCACGGGCAGGGAAATCGGCGGTAAAATATCCAGCGTAGATTTCATTCACCAATGGAAAATGTGACATATCGCTCAAGAAAATGGTTGTTTTAACAGTATGACTAAAATCCATACCGGCCTCTGTTAAAATGGCTTGAAGATTTTGCATAACCTGTCGTGTTTCATCACCAATATTAGTTACCTCTATGATGCCATTGGAAGGGTTGAGGGCTACCTGACCGGAAATATAAAGCACATTTCCTGATAGTACACCCTGGCTATACGGCCCGATAGGATCGGGGGCATTACTGGTTTTTATTATCTTTTTTTCCATCTCCAAAACTAACGATTATACCTTTAACCAAACTTCCTGGCCATGTGATTAACACGGATCTTCTGGCCTTACAATTCATACAGGTTTTTCAGCAGTTCATCACGTATACCAGTTATTTAAGAAAATCTTCATATTGGCTGTAACATTTTCATTTTACCTTCGTCTATTATAAATTGGAATGCGCTTGTTGAAATGCCTGCTTTCTAATAATAACATGCAAAACTACATCCAGATGAAATACAAACCTTTGTTCCGATTATTGGCGTTAGTTTGTATTGTAGCTTCGATATTTATCATACAATTAATAGATGCTAGTAAAAAAAAAGCGCCGTTCCGGGATCAGCATAGTGAACCTGGCAGTAATACCAGCTCGAAAAAAAGCCACAATGAAGTCATGATTTGGAAATCGCTGACACAGCACTTATTATCTTTAAACTAACATAGTTACCATCTAATGAAACCAGCCAAAGGCTGGTTTTTTTTTGCCATTATCTCTAAAAAAAAATCTGGAAAACGGTGGAGTATCAACGTCTGCATATTCTATAAATATTTTGTAACTTTTTATTTCCCGGAACGTATTACTGTCATGCTAATTCAGCTGATCACTTGAATATAACTGCTCATGAATGAAAAGGAATACAATGAATGCGTCAAAATTTATTCAGACAACGTTTACCGGTTTATATTAAAAAACCTCCGCCACGAAGAAGATGCACAAGACGTAGTGCAAACATCCTTCGAAAAAATGTGGAGAAATAGAAATGATGTTGAATTTTCCAGTTGTAAGTCTTACCTGTTTACAGTTGCTTACCACCAGATGATCGACCATATCAGGAAGACAAAACGTATTCAATTAAGAGAGACATTTAGCGAAACGGCCAGCATATACGACAGGCCGTCAAATAATGTAAAGAAAGTGCTGGAGCAGGCATTGGCCACTTTAAATGACACCCAGCGCTCTTTAGTACTGCTAAAGGATTATGAAGGATATTCATATGCCGAAATTGGCCAGATCACCTCACTAAGTGAAAGCCAGGTAAAGGTGTACCTGCACAGGGCGAGAATTCAGTTGAAAGAATGGCTCGTAAAACCGGAAAATGTTATTTGAGCTGATCGTACCTTAAACTTGAAAAATCAATGAACATAAACAGACATAATTACGAAGAATATTTCCTGTTGTATACAGATAATGAGTTAAGTGCCCTGGAACGCGAGGCAGTAGAGCGTTTCGTTAGGGACAATACCGATCTTGAAAAAGAACTTGAGCTGCTTACCACCAGTACCTTCAGACCCGACAATGAGATAATACTTGAAGACAAACAACATTTAATGCGTGCGGAAGCAAATAAAATTTTTATCCACGCCGGTAATTGTGAAGAGTTATTTGTTCTGTATGGGGATGATGAATTAAGCAATGGCGAGAAGGCCCAGGTTGAACTATTTGTTTATGATCACCCTCAATACCAGGAACCATTTGAACTGTTGCAATCCGTTAAATTGCTTCCTGATTTAACCAGGGGTTTTCCTGGCAAGAAAGTTTTGTATCGCCACGAAAGTAATAAAAGACCAATTACTCCATTTTGGTGGAAGCTCGCAGCGGCCGCGGTAATGGTATTATTTGGAGGTATACTTTGGCTGAATAATACTTCTTCGTTAGTACCTGAAAAAATTGTTGAGTTGCAGAAAACCCAGCTGCCGGAACAAACGGTTGCCATCCCACTAAACGACCTCGC
>JBBJOD010000075.1:0-12732 GCA_037721715.1 Chitinophagaceae bacterium
GAATACGGAATGCGACGATCAATCCGTAAAAAGTTGGACGGTAATCTTTCAGGTCCGTAAACATTGTTTTTTCTGAACCGCGGTCGTAACCAACCTCCCAGTGCCCGTCGGCATGCTGCCATTGCAACAGTCGTTCAGCACCCAGTGCCAACCTGCTTTTCAGTTCTGCGTCCGCGGTATCAAAAAGCAGTATATTCCCGATGTCCAGCATTGAATAATAGGTAAGCCCCATTGGTTCCACATAAGTGCCCCATTCTTCGGTGAATTTTTTTGCCTTGCTGAGATAATATTGTCCCACCGCCGCTCCCTGGAAAAAGCCAGGTGCAGCCTGCTGCTGCTCCAGTTTGAAATGACGCGCATACGGAAGGCGGTTATTTAATAAGATACTGTCTCCTGTGATATTAGCAAGCATCCACATAGCTCCATAATCCGAATTTTTCATGGCATCACGGTTGCTTCCGACCACGCCGCCGAGGTAAGCCTGTGCACCTATTTTGCGGTTATTGAAATCTTCTACCCGCCACATTGAAGTGCTATCTGTTCCAAGGTATCGCTGCATGGAAAGTATGCGGCTGGTAAGTGACTGCCGGGTTTGTTTAAGAGTAAGGATATCCATAAACCGGTACACATCATTTACGGCATGTTTGAACAAGGTATACCAGTCGGCTGGCTGCAAGGTGTAGCGAAAGGAGAAGCTGGATTTTTCTCCCTGTTTTAAGTAAGAGCCTTCCTCACCCAGCACCGGGTGGTAGGCAGTCGGTGATAAAGCCGATCTACGGTTCATCAGGGATAGACCGAGCTTCCATACACCGTGGGTATTTGCCCCGTTCTGCCAGGGGTTTCGCCCTGTTCCAGGTGCAGGAATGACGGCGATAGACAGCCCGCTTTTATTGGTGATAATGGGAGACAAAGTGGAAGTGGTGCGTTCACGTGCAATCACCGGTTTGTTCGGAATGCCTTGTCCATATGCATAAGTTTCTACCAGGTTAGGCCGTATGCTGCTTCCCTGGAAAAGTCCCGGGATGACACCCCATTGCAGTTCAGCTTCCTGCAGCGTTGCCAGCGACGGAGTGGCCATAGAAAAATAGCCTGATTTCAGGGGGCTAACGGTCATGGTTACCAGTATATCGTTGGCATAGGTTTCATCTAACTGCCAGGTAGAGTGAATAAGAGCAACATCCGTTGTTGCAGTAAATTCAAGGCGACCGCCTTCCAAACTTCTACCTTTCTGCGGAAAAAAATGAATGGCTGTTCCGGCAGTGTTCATTGGCACGGGCCTAAGGTTATCCCTCCATGTATTAAGAATGTATTTGTAAGAAGGCCCAGGAAATGCCTGTACTTCTTTGCTTAAACTCGAGATCAATGAATTGGTATCTGGCTTTTGTTCGGTGTAAAGTAAAGTGAACTCTCCCGAAGGATGTTCAAGCGGTTGAAGTCTGCCCCCCTGGAACGCTCCTGCCTGCGAAAGCGCATAACCATTTTTTGTTTGTTTCCACTTCAGCGAAACCTGTTTGTTTTCCAGTTGTAATACCTGCTGGGCAATAACGGGTTGCAGCCAAAACAACAGCAGCACCCTCCACCATTTATTTAATTTGAACTGCATCCTGCTTGTAGTTTATTTACTTATAATTTGCGAGTAACCAGACGCTCCGTTTAAATTAACGGAAGCGATCCTGAACTCATAGGAAAGGGAAGGTACTAAGCCACTTAACTGAAAATGATTTATCTGTGCCGCATTGATGTCTTGAATATTCCAGGCACCGCTTTTAGTGCCCTTATACTGTAGTTTATAACCGGTTGCTTTTTTTACCGGCTCAAAACAAATAACAGCTTTCGCACCCTGCCTGATCACTCCTGTAAATGTCGGATTTATAGGCAAAGCGCCACCATCGGGTGTCACTGCCATTTCTTCGGTCCAGGGAGTGATATAGGTATTGTGTTTCCACCGGCGCATGCGAAAATAATAAGTTTGTCCATTCTGTAAGCCCGGTACAAACAATACGCCCCTGGTGTTGGTTTGAACAATGGTAGCGGCAGTATAGTCACCCTGCCTGCTGGTATATTGCAATTGGAACAGGTAATCTTCCTGGTCTGCCGGGTAGCCAACAAAAAAACCTTTATCAGCTGGTTCAATATATATAATCAGCGGTGCAGGGTAGTCCTTGCCTATTTCTATCTTGAAAGGAGTACCGGGCAAACTTTCGCCGAAAGAATTGATAGCAACTACAGAAGCCTGGTAAGTATCGCCAAATTTAAGGTTGGGAATTATAAAATAGTTGGTACGCACCGGAGTTGTTTCTTTTAAAATACCCTCTTTCATGTAACGCAGCTTGTAAGAGATGGCTGTTGAATTTTTTTCAAACGCCACTCTCATGCTGCCGGTATTGGCCCTTGCATCATTCATCTGCGTACGTACGCCTGAGGCATGAATAATTTTTGGCGAGATTGGCTTTTGAAGGAAAATAACGGTATCGGCTACACTATAATTTAAAGGTGAAAGCAGGCTTACCTGCATGAGTAAGGCATCTTCGGGCATCCGCCAGGTTACAGGAAATTGCAGTTCGGCATCGCCTGGTTTTATAACTGGAAGGTTAATCATACCGCCATTAGTAAGCATGTTGTTTGTATTACAAATCTTCCAGACCAGGGTGTATTGGTGCAAGGGATATGCCGGTAGGTCAAGGGCCAGCCTTGGTTTGATGACGATGGTTGCAGAAGCCTGATTATTACCGATGAACTTGTCTACCGAAAGTGCGCGCACAGGCGCATATTCTCTTCTTACCGAAAACCATGCATTCTTTTTTTGCCTGAAAACATCCACCACACCCCAAGGGCGGTTTTCAGAATATTCACGGGTGCCGGGGTAGGCACTGCGGTAATCATTGAAAGTCCAGAGAGATCCGCCCATAAGATAGGGTTTGAATCGCAGGGAGTCTACCATGGCTTTCGCATTCACATCGGCGTTCCCATTTTCCTCTAACTGGCCATAACCAAATTCTGAGTAAAACAAAAGCTTGTCCGGGTGAAAGCTATGGATTTTATCTGCAAGCAGGCCGATGCCACTGCCATATTTATTGATCAACCCGATGTCGGAAAAGCTTATCGGATCGGTTTTCCCCTGGTCGGCAGTGTGACTTACCATTACCGCCAGCCTTGTAGAATCAAGCGTTTTCACATACTCAATAGCAGATTTCACATAATCCATGACTCCAGGAACACCACCAATCTCGTTGCCCACGCTCCACCCAATAATAGCCGGATGATTGTACTGGCTGGTCACCAACCTCTTCAACCATTCTCTAGGTACGGGATTGTTCTTGTCTACCAGCTGGTCAAAACCCCAAAGCGGAATTTCAGCAAAAATCATGATCCCCTTCTGATCAAGGTAATCGATCATCTCCTTAGGCAGTGGCAAATGGCTTATTCTTGTCATATTGGCTCCCATACTCTTCATCAGGTCGATGTCTTCTTTAAAACGCCACGACGGGAGCGTGTTCCCGGTAGTACGATCGTCCGGCACCAGGTTAAAACCCATCACCCGCATCGGTTGCCCGTTCAGTGTAAAGACAAAATTTTTATTATCCACTTCCACCTTCCTGATACCAAAACGGTCTGTGTTTTCATGCAGCGTATTTGCCCCTATATTTATCGATGCTTTGCTTTGGTACAAAAAAGGATCATCACAGTTCCACAGGTGCAATTCTTTCTTGCTTATACTGGTGCGAACTGTTGCCCGTATCGTATCACCTGCCTCAACGGTAGTTGTAAATGGGAGCAACTTTTTTACTCCTCCTTCACCTTGAATCAAAACCTCGCCCCTCAGAGATAATGGCGTCGCTTCGCCATTTTTAATTTGAACCTCCACCGTAATTTCAGCAGTGTTCGTTTGCAGGTTAACTTCCGATGAAATGAACTGTTTTACAATGCGTACCGGGTTTGTTGCCTCCAGCAATACCGGCCTCCGAATGCCACCCCAGTTCCAGATAGCACCACGTCGAAATGTGTTATCAGTGCTGACTGCCAGGATATTCGGTTTATCGAAATGAAGCACGTTGTTTATATCAAATTCAAAGGGCAGAAAACCGCTGTTGTTGTTACCCAATAATCGACCGTTCAGCCATACCCTGCTATCATGATAAACTGCTTCAAATAATAACCTGATAAATTTTTGCCGCAAATTAGAAGGAATTGAAAAGGAGGTACGATACCAGGCCTTGCCAACATAATGCGCATATTCGTTTCGCAGGTCCCAGTTGCCGGGTACGGCCATACTATCCCAACCGATGATGTTAACATCTTCCGCATACCATTTATTTTTTTCACCTGCATCATTAGGGTCTGTTTTAAACGCCCATGTACCGTTCAGGCTTTGTATGCCTGTTTGCGACTGTGCATAAACGTTAATTTGCAGGATGACGAGCAACAAGAAACAGCTCGCTGCTGCCATTAATTTGCAGGGCTGCCGAATGAATCGTATTCTTTGTTTAACCATGTTATTATCCTTTTCGTTGCAGGTAATGATACCCTTATAAAATACACGCCCCCGAACAACTGCTACAAGACCTGTTTTAATCCGGTACCTGGTACCCGATTCCTCACCGCTCACTTCCAATCAGGGTTTTGCTCTAACCCGGGATTTGCGTTGATCTCATCAAGCGGTATCGGAAAATATCTGTGTTTTGGCAATGGCGTACGAATCGGGAACACATCGTTTACTGCCAATGGTATCACGGTGAGAAATTTGCCCGTACGCGTTAGATCGTACCAGCGGTCGCCCTCGGCGAAAAACTCCCATGAGCGTTCCTGTAACACGGCATCTATAAACTGGTCCTTACTCAATCCGGCGGCAATATTTCCTAGTCCGGCTCTTTGCCTTACCGGTAGAACGTAGCTGTATGCCAACGTTGTGGGTCCGTTCAGGCGGGCTTCCGCTTCAGCAGCAATCAGGTATATATCCGCCAGTCTTAAAATAGGTATGTTTGAATCGGTGCCACCAGGCGCCAGCGGCTTGGGACTTTGATATTTTTTTACCAGTATTCCAAAGGGTGTAATCGGAGTGATGTCTTTTTGATTTACCGTTCTTCCCTGGGTATTCAGATAGTTTGTATCCAGCAGTTGCCGCCGCTTATCTGAAGGATTAAATGATGCAAAAAAAGATGGGTAAATGAAGATGGAACCGAATGATTGCGGCCCATAAGCGGGGCTTTCGCTGTTTTTTGGCCCATGCAGGGAGGTAACCTGCGAACCCCTTCCGGGACTCGTACTCACGCTTTCAAAAGCCCACATGATCTCTTGCCGCGCCGCATCTTCTTTGGTAACATCATAGAGGTCTTTCACTTCTAACATCAACGTGTACCTGCCCGAGACAATCACCTGCTGTGCCTTGTCAAGCGCCCTGGCCCATTCCTCGTTATAGAGGGCAGCCTTGGCAAACAACGCAATGGCGGTTTGTTTGGAAGCCCAGCCCTTCGTTAGTGCAGGGGTATAGTTGGGAAGCAAATTGATTGCCCTGTCAAGATCTGCATAGATCTGTTTATATACATCGGCTTTGGGGCTCTTTCCCTGGTAGGCTTCTTCTAACGTAGAGCTGGCTTTTGTCTTAATGATAACATCTTTGAAATTTTTTGTTAGTGTCCAGTAGTAATATGCCCGTAAAAAAAGCGCTTCCCCAATGATTTCATTTCTTCGGAGACTGTCCATGTTCGTGTTTGGAACATTCTCAATAACCAGGTTTGCATTCTCTATACCGGCGTAACATGATTGCCAAACCTGCTGGGCAGATTCATTGTAACGGCTGAAACTTTTCTGGCTGGTGTAATTGGGGTCGTAGTTAAAAAGGGTGTAGGTATTTCGCCCGACCACGGGTCGCGGGTAGGCTTGGTCTGCGCTGAAATCTGAAATGATTATGGTTGCCGGACCGGCATGCATGTCTGCTACCGGGCTGAAAGCAGAAACCAATGCAGCCTGCGCATCCGATGCCGTTTTATAGAAGTTGCTGGTATAAATTGATGAATAAGGCTGCTCCTCCAGTTTACTGCAGGATGTCAGCTGTGTCAGCAATGATCCAAGTATAAACAACGGAAAAATATAATGTTTCATATTTCGAAGTTTGATGTTCCAAAAAAATCAATACCCGCTAACCGGAATGCCGTATTTACAGTGTCAAACGAATACCTCCTAAAAATGAACGCGCTGAAGGATATACAAGATTGTCGACACCTATTACCCTGTTCGAGTTACCATAGGTATTAACTTCCGGATCATACCCGCTATACCTGGTTACTGTAAATACATTGTTTGCGCTTACGTAAATTCTAAGATTATTAATGCCTTTTATTCTTGGCAAAGTGTACCCCAAGGTGATATTCTTGCACCTTAGATAAGATCCGTCTTCCACAAAGCGGTCAGAAATGGGCAGTCTTCCACCCTGGAACGGGCTAATATATTCATTGTTTGCATTGGTAGCTGACCAGCGATTGACAAGGGCAGCAAACACATTGCGCTGTCCCAACGGGTTTTCTAAGGTATACCTGCTCAGGTTGTAAATCTCGTTTCCCTGTGAGCCCGCAAAAAAAGCACTCATGTCGAAATTCTTATACCTCAGGTTGTTTGAAAACCCATAAATGAAATCCGGATTTGGATTACCTGACACCAGCTGATCATCAGCCGTCACCTGCCCGTCTTTGTTTACATCACTTACTTTTACCCCGCCAATCCTGCTGCCACTGCCCGGTAATATTTTTTCGCCTGTCTGGTAAATGCCATCAAAAACATAGGTTTTAAACATGCCAAGAGGCTCACCTACCTTGAGGATCGAAAATGGTGTTACGAATACTTCTTTGGTTACTCCCTGGTCGAGGCTGATTACTTTGTTCCTATTAACGCTCAGGTTGGCAGCAACATCCCATTTTAGATCAGCGTTCGAAACAAGGTTAACGTTCGTCGCAAATTCAAAACCTTTGTTTTCCAATTCGGCAAAATTTCCGGTAACACTGCCATATCCTGACGACAAGGGAAGCGTTTTTGTATAAAGGAGATCCTTTGTTCTTTTCTGGTAAGCATCAATCACAAAGCTCAGTCGGTTATTGAAAAGTCCAATATCCAGCCCGATATTAGCCTGCACCGAGCTCTCCCATTTTAATTCCGGGTTGGCTATACCGGTCGGGTTGATACCTAGCGTAAAAATGTTATTGAATTCGTAAGAAGCGCCAGAAGCTACTACGGCAAGCGAATTATACGGTGAAATGGCTCCGGCATTACCAGTAAGTCCGTAACTGGCCCTTAATTTAAGGTCGCTTAAAAAATTAATGTTACTGGCAAATTTTTCTGCAATGATTCTCCATGCACCAGAAATAGCCGGGAAGAACCCGTATTTATGAGATTCACCAAACTTGCTTGAACCATCAACCCTGGCCGTGAGATCAAGGAAAAGTTTGTCGCGAAAGCCGTAATTTATCCTGCCAAGGTAGGAATCAAGTCGTTCTTTGCTGCGAAAACTGCTTACGGTACGGTTAACCGCCAATTGAAGTGCTTCGTTTTGGGTGGCATCATTGGGAAAACCCTGCGCACTAATATTATTAGAATTAAAGAAGGAACCCTGTGAGGCAAAGACTCCTGTAAATTTCACTGAATGCTGCCCGGCAAACGTTTTCGCATAGGTCAGGATGCTCTCATGAAGTAATAAGGTGTTATTGGAATTGCCTTTGCCAGCGTTACCGGAACCAGCATTGATGTCTGCCGTACCCAGAATTGAAATCGGCGAATAAAAATTGTTTAGTCCACTTTGAAGGTCTACGTTGAAGGAGGCGCGGTACGTTAAACCCGGAAGGATAGCCGCTTCACCATACAGGTTGGCCAGTGTTCGTTTAGTGGCTGTTTCATTTTTTATTGCTGCCAGGCCCAGGGGATTCGCTACCTCCCTGTAACCACCGCTCACCTGGTCACCAAAGGGAAAGATGGTGCCGTTTGGCCGGTAGGGCAAAAGCGTGGGCGGAGCACCTAAAGCGGCCCCTACCAGGCTGCCTGTAATGGCCGGACCGTCAATACTGGTTTGGCCGGTAGGTATGTTTTGATTGATGGAGTAACTTCCAAAAATACTGGCGCCTATTTTAAACCGGTCATTGATGCGGTGATCAATGTTTGTTCTCAGTGAATACCTTTTAAAATTTGAGTTGATGGCTATTCCATCCTGGTTGAAGTAATTCAACGCCAGGGCAAGCTGTGTTTTTTCGGAACCTCCTGTAACCGATAACTGGTGATCCTGTATGGGAGCTTTGCGGTATACAATATCCTGCCAGTCTGTTCCTTTACCCAACGATAAGGGATTGGGAAAAAGATTGGGATTGTTATAAGTCTCGTTTTCAAGAGCAGCGAACTGGGAGGCATCCATCACCGACAGTTTTTTAGTAATCTTTTGCAATCCGTAATACACATCGTAACTAACCCTGGTGGCTCCGCTTTTACCTCTTTTGGTGGTGATGAGTATTACGCCATTTGCCCCACGTGCACCATAAATGGCGGTAGCCGATGCATCCTTTAACACGTCTACCGATTCAATGTCATTGGGATTGATGGTAGACAAAGGGCTAACATCGTTTACTCCTCCACCGTTCGAAATTTGAAGGCCGTCGATAATATATAATGGTTCAGATGTGCCATTGATTGAATTCGTTCCCCTGATGCGCACACTGATGTTTCCACCTGGAGCGCTTGAATTTTGAGTAATTTGTACCCCGGAGACGCGTGCCTGCAAACCCTGGGCTACATTGGCTATAGGAGTTTGAGTGATGTCTTCTGCCTTGATGGAAGCGATAGAGCCAGTCGTTGCAATTTTTCGCTGCGTTCCATATCCCACCACTACTACATTTGTTAGCTCATCTTTTGACGACTGCATGTTCACGCTTAACACAGTCTGGCCTTTCAATGCCCATTCGAATTTTTCGTAACCTGTGTAGGTGAATAAAATACTGGATGACGCCGAAGCAACATTAATAGAAAACTGGCCCATGGCACCGCTGACAGTTGCATTGCGAGATCGCTGGTCCGCAATGGTTACTCCGGGCAGAGGCTCGTTGTTGTTGCCAGTAACCGTTCCGGTAATAGTTACTGTTTGCGCCATCAAAGTAAGATGAAATGCAGAACCGAATATGAAAGGCAACAAAAACCTGAAGATGTTAGAGGGTGGCATGCGCATAGCAATCGTTTTGTTTCGAGCAGCAAAATGATGATTAAATTTGAAATAAAAAATCTTTTTATGAGAATAAAGCTTTGGGAACATTCCCATTTTTTTGGGAATGTTCCCAAATAGATTAATTTTAGCGGTAGTTGGCATTAAGAAGCTATAAATGAAAACACACCAGACTTCAATTATTGATATAGCCAAAGAGCTCAGGATATCTAAGTCAACCGTTTCCCGTGCTCTATCGGGACACCCAAGCGTTAAAGAAAAGACGAGGATAGCCATACTTGACCTGGCCGAGAAGCTTGATTACCAACGAAACTCTCTTGCTTTCAGCCTGGCGAATAGAAAAACATTGCTGGTAGGCATCATAGTTCCGGAAATGATGAGTTCGTTTTTTCCTTCGATCATAAAAGGAGCCGAAGAAATATTTTACGCAGAAAAATATAAATGTATTATTTGTCATAGCAATGAAAACTATGACAGGGAAGTCGAAAACGTCAAATTACTGCTGTCTCAGCAGGTTGATGGAATCATTGCATCGCATACAAAAGAAACAAGAAATTTCGATCACTTTAAACAGGTACAAAGAAGGGGTATTCCCCTGGTGATGTTTAACCGGGTTACTGAACTGCTGGACGTTTCTAAAGTGGTGGTAGATGATTATGAAGCTGCATTTAATGCCGTGGAACACCTCATTCTGAATGGGCGTAAAAGAATAGCACACCTTGCAGGCCCCGATTCACTGGTAAACAGCAAACATCGCCTGCAGGGATATTTAGACGCCTTATTAAAACACCGGATGACCATTGACAATGACCTCATTATTTCATACGACCTCTCAATAGAAAAAGTTAAAATTTATGTGCAACATTTTTTAACACTCACTCCAAGACCCGACGCGCTTTTTTGCATGAATGACCCCACTGCAATTGCCGCTATGCGTGTAATAAAACAGAATAAATTGAATATACCGGGAGATATAGCGGTATTGGGTTTTAGCAACGATCTTTCCGCTGAAATGGTAGATCCGGCGCTTACAACTGTAGCCCAGCCTACATTTGGATTAGGAAGAGAAGCAGCCCGTCTGCTTTTAAAAGAGATGAACTTCGAAACAAATGCCGAGGCTGGCAAGATAGGTCACAAAACTGTTGTTTTAAAAACACATCTTGTAATCAGGGACTCAACCTGATTCATTGAATCCTCAGGGTGCTTAAGTTGATTCAGAAACTTCGCTAGCAACCGGCCTATTAATCCTTGTACCGGTTACTAATCCTGCCGTGTCCGGGTATCACTAAACCTCTCTTCACCTGCCAATTCAATTGTTACTATGTGAACGGCTGTTTATTAAATATTCTTCCACTTTAACACGGTCGAACCCAATCACCTCGATAGCTTTCCGTATATCTTCTGCGGAGGCTCCGGTTATTTCTTTTAATGACTTCACTTTTACCTCACCTACCTTACCGAATCGTTCGCTATTGTTAGGGGAAGCATTTGCATCAATTGCTTTATTCTTCATACACCTGTTTAACCATCCTTATCAAAAAATCATGCCTTTTTAAACTAATAAGTAACATTTCGCCAATAAGCTAAGTTAAACTCTTAAAAAAACAAGGCTGGAAAGGTTTGCTAATTTTTTGCCCGTGGAAATTTGGGGAATAGATGTAATACATGATAGAAATTTTACCCACCATTAAAAAGGGGTTAGTTATCATTTCGATGAATAACAATGGATAGTAGCCGGGCAGAGATCTTATGACGACAAATCACCGCACTATAATAATCCATTTTCCTGGTTTTGTAATATTAGTTTACAAAAAAAACCCCTTGTAAAAACAAGGGGCATACTAAAATTCGCTTGCTATAGAACCTTAGCTAAACTTTTGTATTGTCCGGATCAAACGTTTTAAAGTTTTTGATAAAACAGTGACTAGCTGCATATCCGGAATCTGCAATCTTTTTTAAGCAAAAGTACACTGCGTATTATTAACGATGCTTCGTGCGGGTATATTGCGTTGTTACAACATTAGTATACCTGGAACTGGGAAAAGCTCCCGAATAATTTCAAATTGGGCGGAGATAGGCAAAAAAGGTTAAATGCATTTGGTACATTTCAATATATATAGTAAAAATACCTGATTATCCAGTAAATTACGCATATACAAATTATATCATTAGATTTACAGAATAGAATGGATCTGCATTATTTCAGCATCTCTAATATCGTTGATAACATGACTATTTGGATACTTTACCTTCTTCCTGCAATTCTGGGTGCCCTGGTGGCAGCCCTTGCACTACGTTCGGAGAAGATCAATCATTTTTATGTGGATTATCAAAAGAGAAATTCCTAAGATCCTTGCTTAGTAACTGCTGAATTGACACGCCTGCCGACAGTAGGTTAACATCTGTGTGGGCAGGAAACGAATCAACAACCAGTTGATTGTGTTATGCCGCTTCCTGGGAAGCTACTTTTATATTCAGTACAACCTGCAACCTGCATCCCATACCCGGGGAGGAATCAATGTCAACTTTTCCATCAAATAGTTCTGCGCGGTTAATAATATTAGTAATCCCTACACCAGTTCTATGACTGTCGGTATTAAATCCCTTGCCATTGTCTATAATAAGGAGACTCAGCTTTTTTTGTGTCTTGTTTAACCTGATTGTTACAGTAGATGCATCGGCATGCTTGATGATGTTATTCAGTTGTTCCTGAACGATACGAAAGATAGCAATCATTTGTTTTTCACTAACATTGTTCTCCTGGAATCCTGTACTGTAAATCCTGATCTTTAATTTAGACGACATCAGGAAGTCCTTTATTAATTCTTCCAGTGAAGAAACAAGTCCTAACTCTTTTAAACTTCCTGGAATAATAAGGGCTTTAGATAGTTTCCTGATTTCCTCAATAGCGAAAGCCGTATTTTTCATACTTCTCAAAATCAGGTCAATTCTTTTGTCTGGATGATCCAGTGCAAATCCCAGTGACAGTTGTACGGTCGCCAGTATCTGGTTGATATTATCATGCAGTTCTTCACCTATCCCTTTTCGCTCGCTTTCCTGGGCACTTAAAACAGCGGAGGTTAGTTGAAGATGTTTTAAATTCAGTTCGTCTTGCAACCTGACTTTTTCCGTAACATCATTAACCTGTGCCTGCATGGCGAGTTTTCCAAAATAACTCACCTGGCAATACGTTACTTCAACGATAATCATGTTTCCGCCTTTCACTAAATGTCGCCACAATTTACCGGCTACTTGTTCCGGCATGTCGCAATGAACAATTTCGAGCATCAGCGCCGCGGTATCTTCGGCGTGGTGAAGATGTTCTATGTTTAACTTTGCAAATTCATCCCTGCTGTAACCATACTTTTCTATCGCAGCGTCGTTAATCTCAAGAATTTGCATGTTTTCATTGTCAAATATCAATGCCGGCAAAGGATTTTTATATAAAAACTGCCAGTACATTTCTTTTGATAACAACAATTTTTATTACGCATTTTTACGCTAAATAATTTATTTTATATAATTCAAGGCTGAAGCGTGGAATT
>JBBJOD010000565.1:0-3390 GCA_037721715.1 Chitinophagaceae bacterium
CTGCTGTCGACAGGCTTTCCGAACCGGAAATGGTCAGTTTATTCAAGAGGTATGCAAAAACAAAGACAATTTTTTGAAGGATACCGAGGTAAAATAAAATGGCTGACAGGGCTGCAAAAAAAATGATATTCGGTAATACCTGTATGGCAAATATGTATGCCCATGATTTGGACGAATCCGCCAGGCTTCCGAATAAAAATTCTGTTCCTTTGTGGCTGATATTGATCAGGTCTACAAAGACACCCGAAGCCGATTGCAAAATAATTTTAAAGATCTCAGGCGGACAAACCTTTGTGTAAATACAGAGAGTAAGAGTGGCACATGAAAGTAGGATATTCCACTTTAGTAGTTCCGCATGAACCGCACCCATCCTGAAAGCAATAAAAAGGATAGCAATGCAACTGACGAATATAGACAGGCCAGACCAGTCTTTGAAAAGCTGGGGTGCCAGGATTAAACCGGCGATAAAGAGCGAATGCCAGATAAAGGAAAGTAAGATATTTGGCGTGTCGTAGGTGACTGGTGCAAGGTTTTTTCTTGCCATACTGAATTTGCGGAAGATAGAATAGAGCAGGATAAGTCCAAACATCATCCAGAAAACCGGCTGACCCATAAACGTGGTGTGCAACACACCCATTGCAAACATCACTTGTGCAAAGACGCCCATCAACACCAGTCTCCAGCTTATTGCTCGTCGGTTATTGCTCAGCAGGTAACATACCATGATCAGGAAGAACATTCCCAGTGCTCCTCTACTTAAGTTCTCCCATTGCAATTGCATGATGCCGTTTTTGGTTAACAAATCCAATATACGATAAACTCGGTACCTGTCATTATCTTCATCGGGATGGTAAGTGCTTGAAATCAGCACTGTAATATTTATTACATTTGATCATTTGACCATTCAAATCAAAACATATGGAATACCGGCAACTGGGTGCATCGGGATTAAACGTTCCGGTGCTGTCTTTCGGCACAGGAACGTTTGGAGGAACCAATGAATTTTTTAAAGCATGGGGAAGTACGCAGGTAAATGAAGCAAGCCGCCTGGTTAATCTTTGCCTGGATGCCGGCGTTAACCTGTTTGATACAGCAGACGTTTACTCAGACGGGGTTGCTGAAGAAATATTGGGCAAAGCTTTAAGTGGTTTGCGAGACAAGGTAATACTATCTACAAAAGGCACTTTCCCGACAGGCAAAGGCCCTAACGATATTGGCTCCTCTCGCTTTCACTTGTTGAAAACCTTCGAAGCCAGTCTGAAACGTTTAAATACTGACTACGTAGACATTTACCACATGCATGGCTTCGATGGCAATACCCCGGTAGAAGAAACTTTACGTACACTGGACGACCTGGTACAAAGTGGCAAGGTTCGCTATATTGCCTGTTCTAATTTTTCCGGCTGGCATTTGATGAAATCCCTGGATATTTCAGTAAAATATGGATGGAACCGGTATGTAGCGCACCAGGTGTATTATTCACTACTCAGCCGTGAATACGAGTGGGAGCTGATGCCACTTGCGCTTGATCAAAAAGTAGGCGCGCTTGTATGGAGCCCGCTTGCAGCCGGTCGGCTTGGCGGGAAATACAAGAGGAACCAGCCAATTCCAAAAGAGGGCAGGGTAGCGCAGGGGGGAAGCCCGGTACCGTCTGAGGTTATACCTGACGAGAAACTATACAATATTCTTGATGTAGTAGAAGAGATAGCACAGGAGACTGGTAAAACGATCGCGCAGGTGTCGCTTAACTGGCTACTTCAACGTCCTACCATTTCAAGCCTTGTTATTGGCGCTAGAGACGAAGAGCAGCTGAAGCAGAATTTTGGTGCCGTGGGATGGTCACTCAACAGTGATCAAATCAAAAGGTTAGATTCAGTAAGTGAAATTCCGACCATCTATCCATACTGGCACCAGCGCGAAAGGCCGGGGCTTAATCCCTTGCCAGTTTAGAGCTTTAGATAGTGATGAGTGATGAGTGATGAGTGCGTCATCGTTGGGATATCCCTGGCAATTATGGTAGTTCTTTAATAATAGTCGGCGCGACTACATAACTTTTACCTTTTACAGTTTTGAACGAAACAACATAGCCAATCGTGGAAGCCTTTGACTTAAGGTTCAGCCCCCTGATACTAACAGGCTCACTAGTTCTTATTATGCAATCGCCCCCGATGCGTGACAAAACAATGGCGTGGGTTAACTTACTGTTACTCCATTCTATATCCACTACAAAATTTCCCCTCGCAACAAGACCTTTAACCGCACCGCTTTTCCAGGCATCTGGCAATGCAGGTAACAGGTGCAGTTCTTTATTGTGGCTCTGCAACAACATTTCAGCCATTCCGGCAGCGCCTGCAAAGTTACCGTCAATCTGGAACGGTGGATGTGCATCAAAGAGATTGGGATATGCACCTCCGCCTTTGTTATAAGTTGTATTGTTCTCCTTGGTCAATCGTAATAAATTTTTCAGAAGGGTATAGGCATGGTTACCATCCAACAGCCTTGCCCACATATTCACTTTCCACGCCAGTGCCCATCCTGTACCATCGTCACCCCTCAATTCCAGTGTTTGTTTAGCCGCGGCTGTTAGTTCAGGTGTTGTGAGCGGAGAAATTTCCCGGGCGGGATACAGCGAATATAAATGCGATGTATGCCGGTGGTGGGGGTCTACATCCCGAAAATCCTGGTACCATTCCTGTAACTGCCCTTTCGAACCTACCTTGTATGGAAACAGCTGTTTAGCTGATCGCGAAATGGTATCACGAAAAGGCAGGTCGAAATTCAAAACTTCACATGCTTCCAGTATGTTATTGAACAGGTCCCTGATGATGCCGATATCCATGGTGGTTGCTATAGAGACATTTCCCTGTTTAGTACTGTCATAGTAAAAAGGATTTTCAGGCGAAGTGGCCGGTGCCGTAACGAGATAACCATCTTTGTCTTTCACCAGCCAATCGAGGCTAAACAAGGCGGCGCCTTTCATAATAGGGTAAGCATCTTTCAAAAACTTTTTATCACCCGTGTACAAATAATGCTCCCACAGGTGCCGGCTTAGCCAGTTCGCTCCCATATACCAGTTAGCCCAGGAAGGACTGCCTTTTCCGAAGTCTCCTACCGGGTTACTCATGGCCCAGATATCGGAATTGTGATGCACTACCCAACCTTTTGCGTGGTAGTAGTTTTGAGCCGTTTCTTCTCCGGTTTGTGAAAGATTCCTGATAAGGTCGAACAATGGTGCCGACAATTCAGAAACATTAGCCACCTCCACCGGCCAGTAATTCATCTGTACGTTGATGTTGGTGGTGTAGTTACTGCTCCAGGGCGGTCTTAATTCTTTGTTCCAGATGCCTTGGAGGTTGGCAGGGGCATTGGGTGTTCGGGAGGAAGAGATGA
>JBBJOD010000566.1:0-3387 GCA_037721715.1 Chitinophagaceae bacterium
AATATACTCACGCGCCTGCTCGCCCCGCAGCCCAGGTGCATGTCCGTCTACCGGCTTGTTTTCTTGCCGGGCCGCTGCTATTTTTTTCAATACTTCACTATCTGATGACAATATTCCCGGGTAGTTCATCATTTCACTAAGATACCTGATCTCTTTTCGTTGCAGCAACGCGGCTACATCTCCGGAATCCAGCTTTGCGCCCGCAGTTTCAAACGTAGTGGCTGGCACACAACTGGGAGCGCCAAAGTTAAACTTGAACGGGACCCTGTTTCCATCGCTGATCATAAAGTCAACACCTGCCAGGCCACATACGTTTGCAATTTCATGTGGATCGCTTACCGTTCCAACGGTACCATGTACAACTGCCATTCTCGCAAATTCGGAAGGGATCAGCATCGAACTTTCAATATGAACATGGGCATCTATAAACCCGGGCATGATAAAGTAAGGTGAAATAGCGATCTCTCCTAAATAGGGCGAAGTTTGCGGATCAATCCTTGCTATTTTTCCCTCTTCGATTGTTACAATCGCCGGAAAGATACGTTTTAGAAATACATCAACTACCTGGCCTGTTAGTACTTGCATGGTATCTTATTAGTTGTAAAAATAGTCTTTGCCTTTACATCCGGTGGTGGCTCAACAAAAAATAAAGATGTAAGTAAAAGTTAAATGAAGAGGTATGAAAATAATACCCTGTAAATTCGTACACCTAAAACTATCACAGTGCCTAAATGGATGACTGTTGTATTCGCCCTGTTTCTTTCGCTGCATGTGTTCAGCACCGAAGGTAGAAATGTAGAGGAGGTTATTCATAACTACGTGCTGGCCATGGGTGGTAAAGAAAGGCTTCATTCTATTCATTCTATCTATACGGAGGGAATGATTATTCAAAAAAATAAAGCCAATTCCAGTTTCAAGGCTTATGCGCTAAAGGATAAAGCATTTCATACAGAAGTCATATCAGGAACCGGCATTGCTGTTATAAGTTTCTCTGGAAAAAGCGGATGGAAATATGACGGCATTGATTCACTTCATTCTTTTACATCGGCTGGGTATCTTCTAAAAGACCAAGCTGAACTCGACTGCAGTGGGCCGCTGGTAGATTACATCACCAAAGGTCACCATGCAACGCTGCTTGGAACCGAATTGGTAGCTGGGAAGGATTGTTACCGGGTAAAACTTACGCGCAAAACGGGGCAGTGGATCGAGTATTTTATCGATATCCATAATTTCCTTATTATGCGTGAAAGGGCTTCCATTGAAACTTCCTCGCCAAATCACCAGGTAGTTACTCGTGACTTCTCCAACTACAGGTTAACAAAAGATGGTTATGTTTTTGCATACACTATCAAGACAGATGCCGCTGGTACAATGATTATGTACAATAGGGTAGAGCTGAACAAACCGGTATATCCAGGGTTATACAAACCATCTGTTCAATAATAAAAATAAACACTTAATAATGAAAGCACTTAAATTGGGGTTGTTGGCCATGTCGGTAATAGTATCCTGTTCTGTAGCAAGCGCTCAAACAGCGGATGAGGTCGTTGCAAAGCATATTGATGCTATCGGCGGCAAAGAAAAGATAGCCATGATCAATTCTATTTACATGGAAAATTCGTTCGAAGTAATGGGCAACCAGGCGCCGAGCAAAACTACCATTCTTAACGGCAAGGGCTTTAAGAATGAAGTTGATTTCAACGGACAAAAAATTGTTCAGTGTGTTACGGATAAAGGTGGTTGGTCAATCAATCCCATGTCGGGCTCAACTACGGCAACACAGATGCCGGAAGAGCAGTTAAAAGCCGCACAGGAACAATTAAATATCGGGGGCCCGCTTTTTAATTACACGGAAAAAGGAAACAAGATTGAATTATTGGGCAATGAAGATATACAGGGCGTAATTGCCTTCAAACTAAAAGTGGTCACTAAGTCAAATGTAGAAACTACGTTTTTTATTGATCCGAAAAGTTATTATGTGTTAAAAAGTGTCAGCAAGCAAAACATGAACGGTCAGGGAATGGAAGCGACGGCAAATTTTTCAGATTATAAAAAAACCGACTATGGTTATGTGGTGCCATTCACTACCGAATTGCAGCTTCCGCAGTTTACGATAAAAAGCAACACGACAAAAGTTGAAATTAATAAGCCGGTTGATGAGAACTTCTTTAAGGAAGGATAATAGAAACCAATTATAGTTTGTGCACCCGGCTTCTTTTGAGCCGGGTTTTCTTTTTTTAGCCAAGAGTGGTTCTTTTATTGTAATCAAATTGAGAAATTTCATTCCAAAATGGGAAAGATTACGAAGGTATTGGGCTAATTCTACGCAGTAATCAGTGAATTTACCATAAGGTCTGGTTCTTGCACTAGAACTACCTGATTACATCACTGAAAATTTTACGCCTCATGTTTTTGTTTTTTCCCCTACTTTCTTTCAGATCAGTTCTTTCCCTTAAAATCAGTCCACAGGTTTCGCTTTTCATCAGCAAAATAGAAAAGCAGTCGTTGGCCGGAAAATGGACATTTCAGGTGTATGGAGAAAACATCATAAAAACTACTTTTCAGCCAGATAGTTACATGAATAATGAACAGGTATCCAATGCAGTGATACTTGAACCTGCAACGGGCGATAGCGTTACCATGAAAGAAGGTGATCAGATGATTCAATTTGGAAACAGGACGAGTGTCTTATCTGAACACGATCGGTATTCATACCAGTTCAGAGATAAAAAGAACAATGTGAATGCGGAGTATTTCTCAGAGCACCATTACAAAGGATTTCGCTTCGACCTGCAGGCAGATGAAAAAATTTTTGGTGGCGGCGAACGTGCGCTTCCACTGGATCGCAGGGGATATGGCTTTAGTTTGTATAACAGCCCGGCTTTCGGGTATGGAGAAGGTGCCGACCAGTTAAATTTTTCAGTTCCTTTCATCATATCGTCCAAAGGATATGGTATATTCTTCGATAATGTATCCAGCGGTTATCTTGATATTGGAAAAAAGAATCCCAATGTATTAGAAGCCGGCTTCAGCAGCGGTGAACTGACTTTTTACATCATCAACGGAAAAAATGTTAATGAAATACTCAAACACTATACCGACCTGGTAGGCCGTCAACCAATCCCGGGGCGTTGGGTTTTCGGTAACCTGATGAGCAGATTTGGTTACAGAAGTGAAAAACAGCTGACGAATACAGTAGCAGCTATGAAAGCCGAAAACTTTCCGGTTGATGCTGTTATTCTCGACCTCTTCTGGTTTGGCGATAGCGTGAGAAACACGCTTGGAAACCTGGACTGGGTTAACAGTAAGAACTGGCCCGATCCGGAGAAGATGATCAGCGGACTTAAAGACCAGGGTATTAAGACCATTTTGATAACAGAGCCCTAT
>JBBJOD010000076.1:0-12659 GCA_037721715.1 Chitinophagaceae bacterium
CATTATGTAGGAGACTGGGAGAACCATGTTATTACTGCCGATTACTTTGGAGTATTTTCGAGGCAACTGAAACTGTTACTACATGCTCCCGGAAATTTTGTAGGTATCATGAGTAATGGCACAAGCGGCGAAGCAAACACCTGGGATTTTATGCATCCTGGCCGTTACCCTGCAGCGCATCACGCGAAAAGCGAAATGATCGGCACAGACCTGGCGCAAAAACTAGTGCAGTCAACAGATAATCTCGAGTGGGATACCGAACCTGTACTTGACGTAAGATATTATGAGATGCCCATCGCTACACGCAAGCCTTTAGAAGATGAAGTGCAGCTGGCCAGGAGGTTGTTGTCTGAAACTATTTATGAAAATTTGAAAATTATAAATGAGGAGAACATACGAAGAATATATGCCCGGGAGCAAGTATTGTTACATGAATTCCCTGATACCGTGTTATTCCCTGTTCAGGCATTAAAAATTGGAAAGGGAGTGATTGGTGGACTGGGTGGTGAGTTCTTTGCCGAAACTGGTTTATTGCTCAAAAAAAGCAGTGGAAAATCACCCTATTTTACCATCACTTTTGCCAATGATTATGTAGGATATGTGCCCCCCGAACACGAAATAGAAAGGGGAGGCTACGAAACATGGCGATGCAGAAGTAGTTACCTCGAACCGGGTGCAGAAAATAAAATAAGAATTGCAATGCAGCTCATGATCAGGGAGCTTACTTAACAACCGGCTATTTATAAGTGTGTTACGAAATGAATCGGAATGGGTACTTTATTACACCAGTGGATTACTACCAGCGAAAGACATGATAATAACGGACGTTAAAACCATATTACTTACCGGACCCTGCACACTGGATCCTTATCTTTCACAAGCCCGGCAATTGCGAAGTGCGGCCTTCATCTACATAGAAACTGACAATGGAATAACCGGTATTGGTGAAACATATGCAGGGTACTTTTTTCCGGAAGGGGTTACACCGATTGTTGATTTTTTCAAACCCATTTTAATGGGTAATGGAATTGAAGACATTCCGGAGCTGTGGCGCAGGATGTACCAATGCGGAAACTTCTGGTGTAGGGTTGGCCTGGGCGCCATTGTTTTAGCAGGAATAGAAGCCGCGTTATGGGATTTAAAAGGGAAGTATTTACAACAACCCGTATACCAGCTGCTACGGGAAAAATGGAAAAACAGGTTTCCAGGTTCCTACCCTGTTGCTGGTCATGTCCGAATCCCTTGCTATGCTACTGGCGGACCCAGTAATTACCCGCTTGGAGAACTTGCCAAAAAAGTAGAATTTTACCGTTCACAGGGATTCCGGGGAGTGAAGGTTAGTGCCGGAACTTATACAAAAGACCAGGGATTTCAAATATCCAGTGAACCAAATGCGGCTGCTGATATGGAAGCTGAAAAAGCCGCTTATTTAAGACAACAATTTGGAGATGACCTTTGGTTGATGTTTGATGCGCACATGGGTAACACTCCCGGTTCGGCTACGTGGGGATTGGAAACAGCAACAGCTGTTGCCAAAGTACTTGAGCCGTATCAGCTGTTTTTCCTGGAAGAACCACTTCATTATACGAGGCCTGATCTATATGCCGAACTGTGCCGCAACACAACAACAACGATTGCAGGCGGAGAATGTCTTACTGCAGTATGTGAGTGGGAGACATTTATCAAAGCAAACAGTTTTCATATTGGTCAGCCAGATGCGTCATTTACCGCGGGTTTAGACCAGTTCATGCAGGTAGCGTCTCTGTTGGCCGCCAATAGTCGCACTGTAGCTCCTCATGCCTGGGGCGCCGGAGCCTCGCTCATGCAAAACATTCATGGCGGTTTCGCCTGCCCTAATACCGTAATGCTCGAGGTAGCGCCGGCATATGGTCCATTGCACAGTGAACTGATAGGTAACAGCCTTAGAATGAAGGACGGTTACGTACTTCCACCTGAGGAACCAGGGTTAGGAGTGACGCTTACAGAAGATACAATCAGGCGTTACCCGTTTATTCCCGGAAGCGGTGAGTTCAACAGTGTGCCGGGCAAAATTTTGAGTACTTAGCAAATAAAGAAAGATGAATATCTTGGTCGATGTACCGGTGTATGCTCCCTTGCTTGATACGCTGCAACAGTTGGAGGGAGTAGATGTGACTTTCGTTGAAAAACCGGAAGAGAAACAACGCGTATTGCCAACGGAACAAATTGTTGATTGTAATGTACTTTTCTGTACGTCTCCCCCAGAGAATTATACTGAAATGAATGCGCTAGCTATGATCCAGATCGGCTCAGCCGGCTTCACTCAGCTTGTTGGAAAAAATTTCGGCGAGCGCAATATAAAAGCATGCAATGCACTTGGAGTATTTGATGTACCAATCGCGGAATGGAATATAGCCATGATGATCAACCTGGCACGTGACATGCGGGGGATTGTTCGAAACCAGGAGTCACAGGTTTGGGACCGGTCCGCACGTTTCCAATCAGAGATCAGGGGACTTGTTGTTGGTATCTGGGGTTATGGAGGAATTGGCCGTGAAACCGCGCGACTTGCCAGCACCCTGGGAATGCAGGTACATGTTCTAACCAGGAATGGTGTAAAAAAGCGTGAAAATATTTACTGCATACCAGGTACGGGCGATGCCCTGGGAATACTGCCTCACCGTGTATTTTTACTGGATCAGAAAGAAGAGTTTCTGAAAGGGCTGGATTTCCTCATTATGGCGATTCCACATTCAGCAAGCACAGAAGGAGTAGTAGGAGAATCGGAACTTAGAATGCTCAAACGAGAAGCCTTTCTTTTAAATCCTGCCCGCGGGCCACTGATAAAGGAACAAGCGTTGTTGAAGGCGCTGCGCGAAGGTTGGATAGCGGGGGCTGCCATTGATACCCATTACTATTACCCCATGCCGCCCGATCATCCGCTATGGCATTTTCCTAATGTGATCATGACGCCTCATATTTCAGGTTCCAGTGCGAGTACTCATTACCTTGAGCGCGTCTGGGACATTTTTGTTCAAAACGTTGTCAGGTTTAAAAGCGGAAGCATTTTATTGAATGAATTAAGTCCATCACAATTAAACGGCAAATAAGCACCACCAAATTTATTATCTATGATCAGGCATACAATTTATCACCCACTTCGAAAAAACGTGGTTATTCTCGTTGTAGCGGTTGGTTTATTTCTCAATACTTCTAACGGTTCTCCCGTTAAGGTCGGTATCGAAATGCACTCAGATACTACAGGAGTACCTGTCTTTGCTATTAACCATAATACACCTGCCCCTTTATTAAAAGACGCGCGCATCCAGTTAAAATTTTCTGAAGAAAGGCTCATTCTTAATGACGGTGTTCAGCCCATGATGCTTAGCACAAAAGCAGGTACCCTTGTTGTACAGGCCCAATTACGAGAAAAGCCATTTCCTTCGAGTCGCATGACATTCCATAGCAAATTGGGCACCGTAGTTTCGCGTGATGGAGGAAGATCCTGGAAGCGTATACCATTGAAACCAGGAGATAATGGGTTAAATATGGAAGGAGATGCTGTGCAGTTACGCGATGGTACCATATTAGCCCTCGACACGTATGTAACACCGGGTAATAAACCCAATGAGGGCCTGGGGCTGTTGTATACGTCTAACGATGACTGGCAAACGCTGAATGGACCGGATGAGGTTACGTTCAACATGCCGGGAGTAAGCTTTCGTGGTTCATCTGATGACGGTGGCCATCCGCATGAAGCGGCTCGTCTGCATAGAACTATCCTGGAGCTGCCAAATGGTGATCTATTAGCAACTATATATGGCTGGTGGAAGGGTGATACCACTTCGGCACCTTATCAAACCACCATGAAAAAAACAAGGTCTGTATTGCTTCGCTCTACTAACCGGGGTAAGCACTGGGAGCAGGTGTCTACCATTGCAGTAGATCCGGTGGTGGGAACGGAAGGCCTTGGTGAACCTACTCTTGTGAGGATCGGGCAGGGCCCCAATGCCTGCCGGCTATTTTGTTTCATGCGCTCAGGGCATGAGCTTTATGATGCCATTTAAGATAATGAAGGGCTTACCTGGACAAAAGCGAAACCCAGGATTTTTGCTGATTTAGATATCAGGCGCACCGATTTGTGGATTAATATGTTCCGAAAAATAAAAGACAGTAACGGCAAGCCACTTGCTGAAGAACCACATCAACTGATAGGTGCAGTGGTAGATCCTGAGCTGTTGGAATTAAGAAGTGGCGTACTGGTAGCAGCTTTTGGCGTCAGGGTCCCACCCAGGGCTAACTGGCGAGACCCGAGCCACCCCTGGAACGGCAACTACCTTGCTTTTAGTCTCGACCATGGACACACCTGGAGCCATGTAGTTCGTATGACCTCCGGCGTTTTTACAACGCATTATATGGCGATCCAGGAAACGCCTAAGGATAACCAGATTTTTGTAGCTTATGATTTCGGAGACTGGGGTAACACGAACCCTCGATATACTTATGGCCGGCATGTCGAAATTTCAATGCAGGAAAAAAAATAGGTTAAAAAATTTTACGCCGAAACCTGAAATATAATATTACAAAGCGAGAAAATAGTCCTAACCGGATACAAACAGAAGAAGTAGTTTTGAAACCAGCCTTCTTCAAACATTGAGCATAATTTTATAAGATATTTTTCCCGTGCGTATAACAGCTGTTTCATATTCGCCCCCTGAGTTATTGAATATTCCTTACAAATGGAGGAACCTGAAAATCTTCCTACTCATTATAAGTAATTGCATAATGATGATTACCGTAAAAGCACAGGCAGCCGAAGGGTTTACTAAAAATGACCAGGCCATTTATCTTACACTACTCAGGGAAGCAATGCAGTCCGGCGAAACTTTTATAATTAAAGTTCATGCCGCTGAAGCGCTCATAAACAATAATTACACGGAGGGAATTGACAGTGTTTTTTCTCTACTTATACAAGAGTCGCCTTCAAATTTATTTGGCGCATCCCGTGTATTGGCAAGGGTTAATAAGAATGATCCCGGCAAGTATGAAAACTTTGTAAATAAATTATTGGCCGCCTTTCTGCATGCAGATTCTGTAAGGGGCCAGCTAATTGCCCTGGAGAGTCTGGCTAAACTCGGTTACTGTAAACCGTTAGATGAAATAAATAGGCTTTCAAATCAGCATGGAGAGAATGGACTGAAGGGGATGGCCCGCTGGATATTGTCGAATTCGGATAAAGCTGCCGATGAAGCCAGGTTAGCTGAATTGCTTACCTCGGATGTGGCGCTTGATTATAGGTATGCCGCATATGCGCTACGTTTTTTTAAAAAAATACGTTCCAGTTCCTACAACCTTCTTGAAGCCTGCAACAAACGTGTTGTAAATGATGATGCCGCCAAAGTATATATTTTAAGTACTTTATTTGTGCATGCTGGCGAAGCTAAATCTGTAGAGGCAAAAGCAAATCTATTAACTTATCTGGATGGAGCTGTTAATGAGCGATATGAGGTGGCAGAAGCCTTGAGCTTGAAAGGATCGCACGCTGATATAGGCGTATTACAAAAGCTATTTTCAGATGAGAATATGGATGTGCGGGTTGCTGCGGCAAATGCCTTGTTGAAGATGTCATTGCATTCAACCAAAAAGCAGTAGGATTACCCCGACTTATGAAACGCGAATTTTTTCAGTAACAATATTTCAACAGAAGTAACATGCAAATGAGAAGGAGCCGCGTACTGGATAAATTAAGAGCCGGTAAAACAGTTAGCTGCGTTAAATTAAATATTGCCGATGCACAGGTATCTGCATTGGCGTCCATGTGTGGCTTTGATTGTGTGTGGGTAGATACAGAACACATGGCTACCGACTGGTCAGTCATCAATTCACACATCTGGGCAACCAAAGCTCATGATGTAGACATTATGGTTCGTGTGAGCAGGGGAAGCTACAGTGAATACATAAAACCACTGGAGCTGGATGCTACGGGAATTTTAGTTCCTCATATCATGAGTTTGGAAGACGCCAAAAAGGTAATACATATGACGCGTTTTCATCCCATTGGCCGTAGGCCTATTGACGGGGGAGGTGCAGATGGAAGCTATACCAACCTCGATTTTAATCAGTATCTGCAACAAGCCAATGATCAGCGTTTCATCTCACTCCAGATAGAAGATCCCGAACCATTGGATCAGTTAGAAGCAATTGCTGCGTTAGAAGGTTACGATATGCTTTTCTTTGGGCCGGGTGATTTCAGCCAGGGGATCGGGGCGCCAGGTGACTGGACAAATTCACGTTTAATGGAAGCGCGAAAATATATTGCAGAAACAGCCGTCAAATACGGAAAAATTGCAGCCACTACAGGTGGCATAGATAGTTTACCCGAATTGATAGCCATGGGGTATCAATTTATTAACATCGGGGCAGATATTGTCGGGCTCTCCAATTATTTTCACCAGTTGGTAAACAGGTTCAATACAGATCAGGCGCCTGGTGTAAACCCAGGTCAATCAATATATAAATAAACATTACTGTCCGACTAAACTACCTAGAATGTTGAAATTGAAAGTTTTACCCACCCCCACCGATCCCAGTAGGGGATGAGCCAAGAGGAGGCTCCAAGAAGGACCTGGAACGAAAATTATTTAATTTATTCGGGATAGCAATATATATAAACAAGGTTCTTTACTGGCAACAGAATATTAGTTGAGTAATCCTGCGTAGGGTTACTTTTAACATAGTAAAATCTATTTGGATGAAATTAAGAGAGCTGGGTAAGTCAGGTTTACTAGTCTCCGAGGTTGCCTTTGGAGGTGTCGAAATAGGAATGCCTTACGGGTTAGCTGATAATGGCATTCAGCAGATGCCGACAGAAGAGGAATCCATCCATCTATTGCATGCTGCCATTGATGCGGGGATCAATTTATTTGATACAGCCCCGGTTTACGGAAGCAGTGAAGTCATCATGGGCAAAGCGTTTAGGTCGAAAAGAGACCAGGTAATTATTGAAACCAAGTGTCGTCCATTTAGAAACGATCAGGGAGTAATTCCTGCTCACAAGGAACTGAGAAAATTCATCGAGCTTTCGTTACAGCAAAGCATGGAGGCGTTACAGACCTCCTATATTGACGTATTCATGTTACACGAGGGAGATGTTACCGTCCTGGGAAACCAGGATGTCGGACGTATATTAACAGACTTAAAAAATTCAGGTATTGTAAGGGCAGTTGGTGTGTCTACCTATACTACCGAAGAGTCCCAACTGGCTATCGAATCCGGTACGTGGGATGTTATCCAGGCGCCTTTTAACTTAATGGATCAGCGACAATCCGGATTGTTTGCACTTGCGTTAGAAAGAGGCGTTGGATTAATAATTCGTTCTGTGTTGTTTAAAGGATTATTAAGTAACAGGGGTAAAGACCTTCACCCGGCATTGAAAAGTGTAGAAGCACACCTTACAGAATACCAGCAGCTTTTGTCACCTGCATCTCCTGAATTGCCGATCGCAGCCATAAAATTTGCATTGTCGTTCAGCGAAATTTCTTCGGTGTTGGTAGGTATGGATAAGATAGAATATTTGCAAAAAACGTTGTTGGCCGCAGATGGTAATTATTATGGCCCGGAAAAGTTGAACCTGTGCAAGCAATTGGCTTACCCTGATCCTGCTTTTTTGAACCTGCCGCTGTGGGCTAGAAATGGTTGGCTCAAATAGCCGTCAGCTATCAGCTTTGTTACAATTAAAGAAGTACGAGGCTCCTACGGAGTCGAAGCCACTTTGAATTGGATGCTATAAACACACTGCTCCGATGGAGCAAAGAAGATAGAACAAAATACTTCATACGTTACGGCTCATTCAGGAGCCCCGTGTTTGTAAAAGAAGGATAACATTTCTTGTAGATCAAATGAGCAAAAAATCATGTTGACATTATGATTAAGATAGGCATCATCGGAATGAACGCTGGTAATGGGCATCCTTATTCCTGGTCAGCGATAATAAACGGTTTTTTTGATGGGCGGGAAATAACAGAAGGTGGAGGGTACCCGGGAATAACTGCCTATCTTGAGGCGAATAAAGATACGGTAGGTATTAACGAAGCGCAGGTTACGCACGTATGGACCCAGGAAAGAGCCGCCTCGGAAAGTGTAGCGAAGGCAGCAGGTATCGACTTCATCGTTGACAAGATGGAAAGCATGATCGGCCAGGTGGATGCGGTAATCCTTTCAAGAGATGACGCTGAAAATCATGTTCAAATGGCGAAACCTTTTATTGACGCAGGCATACCGATATTTATCGATAAGCCTCTTGCCATTCATCTCAATGATCTTAACTATTTCAGGGAACAGCAGGCCTTGGGTAAACTGATAATGTCCTGTTCATCCATGCGTTATTCGAATGAATGCCGTGTAGCTAAAACTGAACTGCATCAAATCGGCCAGGTTGAACTAGTAACCGCTGTCAGTACCAAAGGCTGGCCAAGGTATGGCATTCACATGTTGGAAGCACTGTTCATGATCTTAGAAGATCCAACACCTTTGACCGTCACACATGTGGGCAGCGAGAAAAAAGACACTGTTTATATTGAATTTCACAATGGCATCAAAGCCACCATCCATTGCTTTATGGATATAGCACCCACCTTTCAAATATCTTTATTCGGACAAAAAAGCTGGCGGCTGATTGAAATCAAAAACTCCTATTCCATGTTTCGTGAGAACATCATAGAATTTATACGATCAGTCCAGGAAGGTAAGTCGCGCCTTCCCTTTCATAAAACAGCCAATGTTATTCGCACACTTATTGCAGGAAAAGAGAGCTTGGAACAAGGTGGAAAGAAAATAATCATATTATAAAAGCAAAGATTCAATAATGAATGTTAAAGAATTATTCAGCTTAAAAAATAAAATCATAGTCGTTACCGGCGGTGCCGGTAATTATGGTAAATGCATAGTAGAAGGCCTGGCTGAAGCTGACGGTACGGTCATTATCGCTTCAAGAAATATTGATGCTGCGGTGCTGGTGGCAGATAAATTTCGTGACAATGGTTTAAACGTTTGTACCATGCAGTTAGACCAGGGTAATCATCAATCGGTTATGGCGTTCAAAGAAATTATTATAGAAAAATACGGGCGATTAGATGTGTTTGTTAACAATGCTGTCTCCAGGCCTATGAAAGGATATGATGCCCCTATTGAACAGTTTGCTGAGTCTATGGATGTAAATGCAACAGGCATGATGGATATACTGCGTGAGATGGCAGATCTTATAGAAGAGGGCGGAGGTGGGAGCATCATAAACATATCTTCCATGTTCGGGATGTATGGGCCGGATCTTTCCAATTATGAAGGAACGGACATGGGCCATCCGCCACCGGATTATTTCTTTCACAATGCAGGTCTTTTGAATCTCTCACGGTATTTGGCGCGCATACTTGCTGGTAAAAATATCCGGGTTAATTGCGTGAGTCCGGGAGGACTGTTCAGTAACCAGCCAAAACGCTTCCTGGAAAATTACTGCAGCAAAGTACCATTGGGAAGAATGGCAAATAAGGATGATATCAAAGGCCTTATGGTGCTATTAGCGTCAGAAGCCGGTGCTTACATTAACGGAGAAAATATTTTAATGGATGGAGGCATGAAAGCCTGATAAAATAAAAGTTTGTTCCTTTGAAATTCCAGCCCGTCTGCCGTTAAAAGATCGTACTATAAAAGCAGATAAATGTATAAGATAACCACCTTCAATCTTTTTATCTTTAAGTTTCACTTGTTTTACTCATGCGTGTGATACAACTACCTGGTACTGATACGATGAATAGCAAGGTGTCTTCAAAAGCATGGATGATAGTCGGCCTTCTTTGTTTTGTAGGTTGTTTAAATTACCTGGACAGGGTAATCATAACAACGATGCGAAGTTCAATCGTGGAAGCGATACCAATGAGTGATGCAAAGTTTGGACTACTCACTTCCGTTTTCTTGTGGGTTTACGGATTGCTTAGTCCGTTTGCAGGTTTCCTTGCCGATAAATTTAAACGAAGTCATGTTATTATTGCGAGCTTGTTCATTTGGTCAGGAGTAACCTGGTTAACCGCCCATGCTACTACTTTCGAAGAATTGCTGGCAACCAGGGCGTTGATGGGCATAAGCGAGGCATGCTATATTCCTGCTGCGCTTGCCCTGATTACGGATTACCATCATGGGTCTACAAGGTCTACTGCTTCTGGAATTCACCTGGCGGGTATCATGGTGGGGCAAAGCCTGGGTTTCCTGGGAGGATGGATTGCCGATCGTTATGCCTGGAATACCGCTTTCAGTATTTTCGGTATCACCGGTATCATATATGCTGTTGTGCTTGCCCTTTTGTTGCGAGATGTACCCGGCAGAAGTAAATTTATACAAAATCAGAAAGACACGAATTCAGGTATACGATTTACCGATGCTATAGCAGATCTATTTAGCCGCAGGTCTTTTATTTATGCATTCATTTTTTGGGGATTGCTGGGGATGGTGGGCTGGCTGATTATTGGCTGGCTGCCTACTTATTATAAGGAACACTTCAATTTATCGCAAAGCACATCAGGCTTGTATGCTACGTGGTATGTAAGCATATGCAGTTTGATCGGTGTATTATTAGGCGGCCTGCTTGCGGACCGGTGGAGTAAGCGTAACCCGCGGGCACGTATGATGGTGCCTGCCATTGGGCTATGCATAGCTGCCCCGTTCATATTATTGGCAAGCAGCACGAATGTGCTAATCATCGCGGTAGTAGGTTTTATGATTTATGCGTTAACAAGAACATTCAGCGATCCTAATATGATGCCTATTCTCTGCCTGATTACAGATCCGCGATATCGTGCAACTGGTTTTGGGGTACTCAATCTTTTTGCATGTATTGTAGGTGGCATCGGAATTTATGCCGGGGGTATTTTGAGAGATAAACATATTAATATCAGTATTTTATTTCAGACCGCTGCCGCGATAATGCTTATATGCGTTCTGCTGCTTTTCCTGATTAAACCGACAGTAAAGTCAGGTGTTGATTCAGAATTTTAAATACAGTCTTTTGCATAAATGTTTTACCCATTTAATAAATCAATCTTAACGTTATAAAGTAGTATGTTATGGAACAGAAAGCAATCAGCGGACTAAAAGAATCTTTTGACAGAGACGGTTATGTCTTTATTCCAGGCTTCCTTGGGAAAATTGACGTAGATGAAATAAATAATAAGCTGGCTCAGTGCATAGAAGAAAAACTACCCGGTATGCCGGAAAAACATAAAATATATGAAGACAGGTCCGATGAAAGCACGTTGAAAACGTTGATCGACTTACAGGTGTATCATTCTTTCTTTTCCGAAATTCTCAACAGTGATAAATTCAGGCAAGTGGCCGAAACGTTACTGGAGGAAAATGCTATAGGTAAAACGGTTGAATATTTTAATAAGCCTCCCAGGATTGGAAAACCTACACCTCCACACCAGGATAATTATTATTTCAATCTCAAACCACCTAAGGCGGTTACCATGTGGATGGCACTGGAAGAAGTAGATGTTGAAAACGGATGTGTTCGTTATATAAAAGGCTCTCATCTGAAAGGCTTGCGAACGCATGGTAAAACACAAACCCTCGGTTTTTCGCAGGGAATCACAGATTATGAAAAAGACATAGCGGAAGAAATTGCTTTTCCCGCAAGACCCGGTGATCTCATTGTGCATCATGCCCTTACCATTCATCGTGCTGATGGAAACATAAGCGAATCCCGTACACGCAAAGCATTGGGATTAATTTATTTCTCCGAGACAGCCGAAATTGACACGGAAGCGAAAAATGCTTATCTAAAACAGATTGACGTAGTGAGTAAGTAAAGTGGTTTTATTGGCAACCTATTACTGAAATATTCAGGGCACACTGATTTTTGATGTATAGTTCCTTTCCCAAATGTTAAGTCACCTGTATTTGTGAAAACCAATCTATGCTCTTTTCTCTTCTGTATAGCCATAGCCCTCCAGTGAATGATGGCCTTTTAGCTTTTATTTCTCCAGAGGGTATTGCTTCACCAGTTCCTGTGGCGAATAAAATCCTGTTTTGCTTTTTGCCAATGCCCTCACCCGTTTGATTTGATCCTTTGTAATGGCGGGTGCCTTGTTTCCAAAAGAGTTACGTACATACATTAAAACTGCTGCTATTTCTTCGTCTTTGAGCATCCCTCCAAAAGGAGTCATAGGTACCTGGCCGGCATATTGTACTCCGCCCACTTCGATAGGTCCATGAAGCCCTTTCAGTACGATTTTAATCAGGCGTTCACTGTTTCCTGTCACCCATTGGGTACCTGCAAGTGGTGGAAAACCGGCTGCGGTAAGGCCTTTGCCATCAGGCTGGTGGCAGGTAATACAGAAACCTTCCCTTGAATATATTTCTTTCCCTTTTACAAAGAGCGCACGCGCGGGTCCCAGGAGTTCCGTCTTTACCAATGCCTCTTTTTTCGGTTTTACCGCTTCTCCGTTAAGGTGGGCCACTGCCGTTTCATGGGCATACACCATCCAATCGTCCAGCGGCTTTTTTGCTGCTTCTTTTACCACCAACAGGCCTTTATCCTTTTCCAGCCATGAAGCCGCAGCGATAGCTTCCAGCCGTACTCTTCCATGTTTGTCGCGGGCCGCCTGTAGCAGCAGGTTTGCCTGGTCAGCAAC
>JBBJOD010000567.1:0-3372 GCA_037721715.1 Chitinophagaceae bacterium
AAAGTAACAGCGTTCGCCTGTTGTAATTTATTTCCTGTGCGCCTGAACTCCTGTAATGCCACTCCTGCCCGCAGTTTATCGGCAAAATAAAGACTCAGGCAGGCCCAGGTTTCAAGATCATCCAGCTCGCATGCCAATGGCGTTACTGAAGCTATCTGCAAAGGTTTAACAAGCTCTAATACATCCCTGCCAGCCAGTTCGAGCGAATCGGCTAGCATTAAAGGAGTTACCTTATCTGATGTTAGCGTTTTATTTTCATCCATTGCTTTTACATAATCGGCTATAGATATAAACTTTGGATCTAATACCGGATGATCAATCAGTTCATCTACTGAAATAAAAGAAGATACGGTATCATGCAAGCCTGCATTCGCAGCAAATGGAGCAAGAAATCCTTCAGAATATAAGGTGTAATCCCAGGTGGCAGCAAAAAAAGAGGCCAGGCTTAAAGGCATTTGGCTTGCCTCGGTATAAGCTTTAAGTAAACGCGGTCCTTCGCCGTTACCATACCTTGTATTAAAGCCTTCTTCAAACACTTCATTAGGAGTGGAAGGATCGTATAACAGCCGTCCCCATAGTTTATAAAACAACCATTGTTTTTGAAATGCATAATCCCAGTTGCGATGGTTATTATCAATATGCGAAAAATCTTTTGCGGGAATATAACCCTCTGATCCTACAAAATAGCCGTTTACAAAATCATGTGTATTCTCAGCAATGTGCGCCCTTATAAAATCGGGCTGTCCCCAACGGAGTATAAAAAAATCTTCATTGCGGATCATCCATTCAATTCTGTAATTAATAGGAAAAGGATTCCAGTAGCCGTCGTCTTTTTTTCCGGAATGTGAATCATGCGTCATAGCCAGCACCGGCGTGGAGTGACCATGAGACCAGTTGAATTTCACTTCTACCAAAGTGGTATCAGGAAGATCAGCATTATTGATCACTCTTCTCATTTCAACAGGATCGGAAGATAAAACAGAGCGGTGAAGCAACTTTACCGGCCTGTCTGCAGCTTTTATTCCGGCAACAACCGTTTCTGCAACCCAGTCTTCCCGGTCTTTTGGCGTCATATCCGGCAAGTCGCTGTCACCCGATTTAAAATTGCTCATCCAGTCGGCGAGCGTTATACCAATGCCGGCAAGATCAGGATATTCATTGATGATTTGGGTAACTACCTCTCTGGTATATTGCTTAACAACCGCTGATGTATCATTGCGTTCTTTTACACTGTAAGCCTTAGCAAATTCAGGAGAAACAGCAATATTCCAGTTTACAATAAATGGTTCAATGCCCCTTTCTTTGGCCATCCTGAACAAGGCTGTCCAGAATTGTTTCCATTCCTTCATTTCCTGTGCTGAAAAATCATTGGCCAATGGAAAATTAACCGGTTTAACCATAAATGAAAATGGATGAATGTTCCATAAGGAAAGCACATTGAACCTGTTATCTGCCATCTGGTCTAAAAATGCCTGCCAAAAATGGAGGTCTTTACTCAACTCCATGTGCTGTTCCATCGCAGGTCCGGATCTGTAAGAAGACCAGGGAAGATTGTATTTTATAGCTCTTACTGCAAACTGGGGATTAACTGTGACTGCTTTTACAGTCTGCCATGTTTTCCCCATTTCTATCTGTTCCGCAACGTCCAGCAAACCATACATAGCACCGGCTTCATCAATGGCGATAATTTTTAGTTTATTGTTTACAGCGCTTATACAATATCCTTCCTTAAGAATGGATGCATCTTTGTCTGCAATAGAGACCGTTATATCATTCGAAGTATTTGTTGTTCCAATATTTGAAATAATAGGTTGTTGCCCCGAGATTTGCAATGCTTTTTGCAGCCGGTCCGCACCAAATGCCAATGGTTTACTGCTTGTATCAAATGCAACCCTTACCTGCGCCAGAATTGTTTGTGCAGGTATATCCATTTTGAGCGCATATTTTGCCACATTGGTACTAATGATTCGCGCATTTCTAATCCAGGCACTTGCCTTTTCCCGATCTGGATTGTTTCCTAAGAAATGGATCTTGAAGGCAATAAATCCCTTGTCGTATTTCTTATTGATAATATTTGCCGTAGGTACACCATTAAGCCAAACTTTAATTTGATCTCCGATTGCTTCAAAACGCCAGTGGTTCCATTCACCAACGGGCTTTTCCGCCTGTTGCGCCCGCTTATCCTGCTGCAGAGTGTACATCCAGTTCCAGCTTGTTCCAAAATCATCATAAATGCCACCTGTCCAATGTCTTGAGGTATGATCTACTTTTACCTGGTAGCCATTCAGTTTTACATCGGCGTTTTCGGCAGCGGGCCTTGCCCGCAAGAGTATGCCATATTGAAATCCCGTATCCCGTTTGCAATCAACCTCGAAAATAAAATCGCCGTACACTTCGTTAGTGCGAAGGAAGGTATGCTCTTTAGTGTTTGCCTTCATGTTGAGAACAATACTATTGTCGATAACAGCAAATTTCCCTGTTCCCCCCGTTATCGTCCATCCCGTGAGATCCTTACCATTAAATAAAGATTTCCAGGTAGATGCAGGTTGGGCAACTATTGTAAGTGGCTGGAGCAAAAAGCTAATCACCAGCCAAAGTAAACCAGCTTTCCACTTATTGCAACCCTTGCAATTTTTCAAAAACAGGTAACCGTAATAATCCCCTGGTACTTTATTTATATATTTCTTACTCGTTAACTCCATAGGTCAAATTCAAAAAAATCATACAACGCTATACTTCTTTACTTCGTTTCCTTTACAGGGATATCCATTTCCGTAGCATAATCAGCCACGTTTTTATCAATGATGCGGATATTCTTAAATGCTGCGGACATCTGGTCATTCCATTCTGTTTTATTATTCAGGTAATGTATTTTGAGTGCCACATATCCTTCCTTATACCGGGGATTTGTCATGTTGGTGGTGGGTATCCCGTTGATCCAAACTTTTATATGATCACCAATTGCTTCAACGCGAAAATGATTCCACTCTCCCACACGCTCTGCAAACTGCGCCCTTGTATCACCTTCCAGCGGGTGCAGCCATTCTATACTGCTGCCAAAATCAAGGAAGATGCCACCTGTCCAGCGGCGCGTAAGTGATGGATCAATTTTGATCATATACCCGTAGAGGCCAACCTTTACTGTGTCGGGAGTAGTCATTCCCCGCAATATGATACCCGAGTCAAAACTAGTGTCCCGTTTAACATCCAATTCAAGAATAAAGTCCTTGTATTTTTTAGTGGAACGAATGAACACATGCCGATAGGTGTTATTGGTCATATGGATAACAAAAGCACCATCCTGGATCTTTACATTAGCCGGTGTATCTACAATCGTCCCCCCTTTATAGCTTTTCCCATCGACAGTGGTCT
>JBBJOD010000568.1:0-3366 GCA_037721715.1 Chitinophagaceae bacterium
AGTATTTTTGGCGATATCGCATAACTCAGCGTTATGTTTTGCAGCCTGATATAGGACGCATCCTCCACCCATGATGAATTAACGTCTCGCCACATTACCCTGCCACCGGTTGTTGTCGGTGTTGTTCCGTTTCCGGGCTGTGCAGGTGAGCGCCATCGGTTCATCACATATTTCCTGTCGATATTGAATTGGGCAGGGAAGGCGATGCCTTCATTGTTATTATGGGTTTCATTGGCGGTTCTGAGGATTTGGCCTCCCTGCACACCTACCAGGATAACACTTAATTCTAAATTCTTGTAATTGAAATTGTTGCTAAATCCCCAGGTAAAGTCGGGCTGACTTTTACCGATCACTGTAAAATCTTTGATCTGTTCAATCACACCGTTACCGTCCACATCTTTGTATTTAATAGAACCCACAACAGAGGTGTTGTTTTTGGGAGATTTGGCCAGGTCCTCGGCGTCTTTATAGATTCCCAAGATCTGGTAACCAAAAAACTGGCCGATTGGTTTCCCTACTTCAGTAACATGGGTGTATCCGCCCTCACCGCTTCTTCCACTGTAAATGGTTTTATTCTGATCATTCAGAGCAAGGACTATATTTCTGTTAAATGAAATATTAGCTCTTGAGGTCCAGGCGAATTTGCCGGTTAAGTTCTGGCTGCTTACTGAAAACTCCAAACCCCTGTTACGCACTTTTCCCAGATTAAAAATAGCATTGGAATAACCCGATGACAAGGGAATTTCGTTATTCAGCAACATGGATTTGGTGATCCTGCTGTAGTAATCTGCTGTAAAAAGGATCCTCTCATTAAAAAGGCCAAGATCCAGGCCGGCATCATACTGGGCAGACTCTTCCCAGGTGAGGTCAGGATTGTTTAATGAAGTAGCTACCCTGCCTCCGGCCAGTTGTCCCCCGAATACTGCATTTGAAGTACCGATATTAGAAATCCAGGTATAGTTTCCAATGTTATAATTTCCGGCTAATCCATAGCTGGTACGGAATTTAAGGTTGCTTATTCCTTTTAAATGCTGAAAGAATTTTTCATCCGAAGCTCTCCATCCCAAAGCTGCCGAAGGAAAATTACCATACCTGTTATTCGGCCCGAATCTCGATGAGCCGTCGGAGCGGCCGGTGGCTGTGATGATGTATTTATTTTTATAGGTATAATTTACCCTTGCCAGGTATGAGATGAGCGACCAATCCTGAACGTCCTGGTTATAAGCCGGTATAATAGCTGCAGCATTGATGGTTTGGATTAGGTCGTCCGGATAGTTGTCTGCGTTTATCTGTAAAAAATCAGCATGCTCACGCTGCGTGGTGTACCCCAATACCGCTTCAATACGGTGATCGTCTTTAATTTGTTTATTATAAGAAAGCAATATTTCAGAAAGCCAGTTAAAGCTGGAAAATTTTGTACTGGTAGAAGTAGGAACGACAGGAGGTGGTAAAAATATTCCGCCGACCGTGGAGGGATTAAAAAGAAAAGACGAGCCGTTACTATAATCAACGTTGAAACTGTACCTGGCCTTCAGGCCGTTGATAATTTCATATTCAGCAAAAATGCTTCCCAGGCCTCTGAATTCTTTTCGTTTGGTACCGGCGAATTCGAGGCTGTTGAGCGGATTGGGAGCGGGCCTTCCACCGCCTTCTATAAAAGGCACCCTTTTACCAGTGGCATCTTTAACGGGTACCAGGGGGCTCAGCCACAGGCTACGGACAATGATGTTGTCCCTGTAGAGAGAGCCTTCACTATCACTCAGTCGCTGGACGCTGTTAGACGGAGCCAGGATAAACCCAAGCTTTAATTTTCTACTTAGATTTACGTCAAAATTTATCCTGGCCGCATAACGTTCAAAACCAGTATAACGCACAACACCCTCCTGGTTTACGCGGCCCAGTGAAAAAGAATACCTGGAATTTTCCGAACCACCGGAAACACTTGCGTTTATACTGCTTTGGGAAGCGGTGTGTAAAATTTCTTTGTACCAATCAGTGCCTTCACCGTATTGAGCAGGGTTTCTCAGGTATTGCGGAATATCCGCATCTGTGGCCACACGGCCCTGAAAGGCGATATAGTCCGTGATCCATTCTCTTTGATATTGGGCATATTCAGTGCCGGTAAGCACAGTAGGACGGCCTTTGTCAGGCACCGTCTGCCACCCGGTATAAGCACTAATTTCCACCGTCGGAGAACCACTACGCCCTTTTTTTGTGGTAACCACTACAACACCATTGGATCCTCTGCTACCGTAAATCGCTGTTGAGGAAGCGTCTTTTAGTATGGTGATGGATTCAATGTCGTCCGGATTAATCAGGTTCAGCGGATTGGATGTTTGACCGAATGACCTGGTGATAGGGAAACCATCAATGACGAATAAAGGATCGTTCCCTGCCCCTATTGAGCCGGCACCCCTAATCCTGATAGAAGTACCGCCGCCGGGGATACCGGTAGCGGCGCTCACCTGCATACCCGCCACTTGCCCCACCATTCTTTGGTCAACACTCGGAACCGGAAGATTTTTTGTCTGTGCCGCTGTTATTAATCCCACTGATCCGGTCAGGTCCTTCTTCTGCTGGGTGCCATATCCTATCACAACCACCTGGTCTAAAGACTCGCTTGAAAGATTTAATTTTACAATGAGCGATGTAATATTTTCCGCTTTCAGACTGTAACCGGATAAAGTCTGCGATTCATATCCCACTGCAGAAATTATAAAAGAATAAGACCGTCCCGCAGGGAGTCGTGAGAAAGTAAACACACCGGAACTATCAGTGCTTGTGCCGGACGAAAAATTTGTTATTGTATTTTTAACCACAACGGATACGCCGGGGAGTGGTTCATTGGTACTGCTATGCTGTACCAATCCCCTTACCACGCTGGTTGGCTCCTGGGAGTGAGCAAGGAAAGATTTTAAAAGAAAAACAGCAAGTACAGAAACGCGGAAAACCTTGAATTTACAGGAACAAAATTGCATATGGCATGCAGTTTATATGAATTGAAATAATGTTGCCGAAAGAAGGGTTATAGGGCTACCAGAAAATCTACAGGTAGCAAATAGAAATGCTTACAATATTATTAGCATTTAATGAAATACTCATCATACTGATTCACCTTTTCTCTTCCCTGTTTAACAATACGAGTCAAAAAGGAATTACCCCTACCTGGAATAAAAATTATTTTTAAGTGTTACTATCAAAACTATTATTTGCTTTTTTTATGAGACAGATTCATTCAGAACATCTTCCAACAGCCATCTACCCTGGATATGAACTGGCCTGGAGCAACTGGGCTGGCATTGACTCCATAGTTATAAACAAAGAAAATAATTGTCATGTCCCGGTATTACAATATTAGAAATGGAA
>JBBJOD010000077.1:0-12628 GCA_037721715.1 Chitinophagaceae bacterium
ATTTTCAAAGACTTTACCGAAAATGGATCTTCCCAAATCGCAAAATCACTCTGACCAACGGCTTTCCTGATAAGCGACTCAGATCTCATAAGCGCCAGGTGTGCTTTCTCTACTGTTGCGTAAAGGTTACCAGGGTAGATGATCCGGGTATATTTTTGAAAGAATAGCTTTTGATCCATGGGCTGGCTTTGCCATGAAGCGATGGATCCATAAGCCATATCGGGCCAGGATAAGCGCATTAAAGTCAGCGGATCATCCGTCCAACCCGAATTAATGTAACCCACTGCATTGTATTTTTTTCCAGCATTGATCAACACATCATTATTTTGAAAAGAAACTTCGAAGGCGGGATACAACCAATGCCAGTTTATACTTGCAGCCTGCACAAATAACGGGATGCCAGCTTTGGGGAACGGGCTCAGCAGGCTATCGTATTCCGTTTCTTTCAGGGGGAAATAATGCCAGGCTACAGCAACTACTTTAGGCGACATCCTGGGAATGATGGTAGGAAACTTTTGGAGCATGTCGGCCCATACCAACGGTTGCTTACCTTGATTCTCCACCATATCGGTAGTTTGTGTAAGCATGTCGAGGTAGAGCTGATCGGCTGTTTGATTTAATTTTTTTGCTTCCAGCTCGATCACCCAGGTCTCATCGAAACCTATGTGGAAGAAAGGACTTGGAAAAAGTTTTGAGATCTGTTTAATCCAGTCGTTCAGAATTGTTTTAATTCGTGGATCCCGGGGTTTAAATTCACCACCGTAAGGTGTTACGGAAAGGTCGGCATAATGCTCTAATTTAAATAGATCATGTAAGTGGCCGTACAGCTCCATGTTAGGCACAACATCTATGTGACGTTCTTTTGCATACGCAATAACTTCTTTTACCTGGTCTTTGGTATACCTTGCGTTGGCCATCAGCAAAGGATAACCCTCCAGTTCAATGCTTGCTTCTGAATAAAAATAATACTGGTTCGTTTTCCAGCGGGCCAGGAAATCAATTTGCTTTTTTATTTCTTCTACCTGCGGAAATTGCATGTGGCTCATATCCATCATAAATCCCCTGTAAGCCAGGGACGGCCAATCCTCCACTTCCACCTCCGGGATAGAAGGATTTTTACCCGAATCTTCAATTAGCTGCCTCAATGTCTGCACCGCATAATATAATCCTGCAGATGACATTGCTGTTATGGTGATAGTTTTCGGGCTTACATGTATCTTGTAAGACTCCCGGGAATCAGGCCCTGGCTTTTCTCCAATGCCGGGGAGTGCATCTACCGCGGCAGTTCTATTGAACATGATCGAAGACACGGATGTACCTGTTTCTTTCACAGTAATTTTACCCGCACCCGATAATGTTAATATGGAAGACAGTTCCATCGCTGCAAATCTATCTTCAGTACTTACTTTTGAAACAAAGCCAATAGTTACATTCTTCAAAACAAATGCACCATTTCCATAAGTGAGCTTCTGAGGTTGAGGAAGTACAGGAGGATGATCTGTAGCTTTTGCAGCCAAGGCGAATACCAAAAGAACTGTAGATACAGTCAGTTTCATTTTATTTTAATTTAAGATTTTTTAACTTAACGGCATTCAGCATTTCAAGGGCTTTCTCTACCAGTATTTCTCCGGAACCTGGTGCAACCCTTGAGCTCCATGGCTCATAACTACCTTCTATAAACGCTTTTCGGTCAGGAACATAACCAATGGCCCCATTGGCCAGTTCAACAATCATGGTGTGGGCAAATGGCGAACGGCTCTTGATATACATACCCAGTTCAGTAAAAATTTCTGCCGGCAGGCTTACAACAGCAAAAGAATCGCTGAATGCAAACACCTGGATTTCGGCGTTTATTGGTTTGCCGCGCCTTTCAAAAACTTCTATCGTTTTAAATGCTTTTACAAAATCAAAAAAGGGGGCGGCATCCTGTTTTCCAAAGCGTGCTGTAATTTTTTCTGCTGCCGGTACTTCAGAAGGTAAGATGTCAGGCAGTGGGAGCTCAACGATCTGACTTGTTGCTGAAATAACATTTACCTGAATAGGTGTCAGCTTTGTATAGGTTTTTAAAATTTCTCCGGCAAGAACAGTTCCGATCCTTTGTGCCTCACCATGCCCTTTCTGGGGAATGGCATTTTTAACGTTGATGTGATTGATATTGCCTGAGCAGCCCTGAGAAAAAGCGGTGACCATTTCTCTACCTTTAAATTTCCCCAGGATTTCAGACAGGGTGAAAGGTAGGTCGGCAGACACCTCGGTTCCGCCAACATTGTCGAGGTGTAGTGCAAAATTTACGTAAGTAGAAATAGGCTTGCCGGTAAGTGATTCTGAATACAGCACAACAACATCAGGGTCAATGGGGCCTGCCGGTTTAATGATTTTCGGATTTAATTTTCCAGGGTTCCAGGCTACAGTTCCATCTGTCATAAAGAAACGGCGATTGAAGCTGATCGATTCTTCGTGACCAAGTCCAAAATAAATTTGAGCGGGTTGCAAAGCCTGGTCAGCTTCTGTGATGCTTTTCGCGATAAGTCCGGGAAGGGCGGCGATATACGCGGTAAGTATTTCCGCACTCTTTCCTGTAGGATGATACCTCATTTTGAAGGTAGGTATTACAGGGCCGGTATGAGCATGGGTTGCACTTATCATAACGCTCTCCGGGTTCATGCCAATCGATTTCTGTACCAGCTTTCTAACTGCTGCAACAATTTCGGCGCTGATTCCAATCAGGTCACAACTGACAATAGCTACTTTAGTTCCATCCTTTTCAATAACGAGCGCTTTTGCGAAAAGGTCGTCGTGTACTTTATCAACGCCGCGTTCATAGTAATACCCTGCCATTGGAGTACCTACAGGCGGGGTGATCTTTACCTGTGCGGCACCTATCCTCGTATCATTGGACATCGCTGATAAAGAAAACAGGCAGCCTGCTATAACGAGGGGTAGTTGACAAATAAGTTCCGAAAGGCCAGGGTATCGTATATTTTTCATTGAAAGGGAATTTATTAAGTAACACATTGGTTTATTTACTCCACCAGGAAGATTGATTCGAACCGGGGTAAGGTACCTTTTTCAAAATAATGTTGCCTTGCCGTCCATAATCTTCTCTGCAGCCTCAGCCAAAATGAGAATTCCTGATCAAATTTGCCCATTGCAATTCCCAGCCGGAAAGGCTCATATTCGTTGAGGTATGCCTTTCTAAACATCTCCTTAAGTTCCTTGATATCACTCATCATATAAAAGGCTTTGGAATGATAATCTGCCACAATCTCAGACATTAACCTGCTAAAATCACGGTCGTTGCCTGTGTTCCTTTCCTTTCCATCTTTAAACTCATTATAAAAGCTGGAGATTTCGCCCGCATACAGGTATTTTAATGCAAGCAGATCGAGTTCTTTAGCGCCCACCAGCATTGTGAAAAGCGTACCGGAATCAACGCCAGACTTCATTGCTTCCCTGATGTGTATCTGTGCTTGCTGTGATGCCAGCCGGCCTTTACGCAGGTTTTCTACGTTCGCTTTAATGGCCTTCTCTGCTTTGGCAGTAAAGGGATTTTCCCAAAACGGCAGGTTGGTTCGTCCCAATGCCCCTCGTATGAATATAGCTGCCGTTAACATTGCTTCATGTGCTTTTGCTACTTCAGCTGCAAGGGTTGTGGAATACAAAGCATGGGAATAGTTTTTAAAAAAATTATCCCTGTCCATAGGTACAGTCTGCCAGGCAGCTACGGATCCATAAGCAAAATCCGGGAAACCTAAACGGGTAAGCGTTTGCGGATCATCGGTCCAGGCTGAATTAATAAATCCTATCGTATTATGTTTTCTTCCTGCTTTGATAAGAAGGTCAACATTTTCAAAAGAAATATCAAAAGATGGGGTAAGGTCTTTCCAGTTGATCAGGGCAGATTGCACTATGATATCCACTCCTACCTTTGGGAAAGGGCTCAGCAATACATCGTATTCTTCCTCTTTCTTCGGAAAATAATGCCAGGGTACTGCAATGATGTTTCTTGAGATATTTGGTATAATAGCATGATATTTCTGAAGCATATCTGCCCACACCAGTGCCTTTTTGCCTTGTTTTTCAACCGAAGAAGTGGTCTGGTTAAGCATTTCAAGGTATAACTGCTCTGCCGGCCTGTTGGTCCTTTTTGCTTCAATTTCTATTACCCATGTTTCATCAAAACCAATATGAAAAAACGGGCTGGGGAAAAGATTGGAGATTTGGGTGATCCAGTCATCGACCAATGGTTTAACGCGTGGATCAGCAGGCTTGAATTCCGCACCATGAGTGGTGACTGACATGTCAGCATATTGCTCCAATCGAAACAGGTCATTCAAATGCCCATACAATTCCATATTGGGAACAACGTCAATATGTCGTTCTTTGGCATATGCAATGATGTCTTTCACCTGTGCCTGGGTATATCTTGCCTCAGCCATTAGTAGAGGGTACCCTTTCAGCTCAATGCTGCCTTCAGAATAAAAATAATATTGATTGGTTTTCCAGATTGCCAGGAAGTCGAGTTGTTTTTTGATTTCTTCCACCTTGGGCAGTTGCATGTGGCTCATATCCATCATAAGTCCCCTGTAGGCCATAGATGGCCAGTCTTCGATCTCCACTGCAGGAATAGCGGCATGGCTGCCTGCTCCTTCTATCAGTTGCCTGATAGTTTGTACGGCATAAAACAGGCCGGCAGACGACCTGGAAGTAATTGTCATATTTTGGGAAGTTACCTGGATGGTATAGGCTTCCCTGGAACCAGGACCGGATTTTTCTCCGGGTACGGGTAATGGGTCTGCTGCCCCTGTCCGTTTGAAAATAATCGAGCGTACCGACAACGGAGATTCTTTCACCGGGATGTTGGTTGTTGCAGCTTTAGATAAAATCCTGGAAAGTTCTGAAGCTGCAAACCTGTCTTCGACTCCTGGTTTAGCCGCAAAACCGACTGACAATCCTCTTATAACCAATTTCCCCGGTTTATAGGTTAATTTTTGAGGCTGTGGCAATATTGCCTTTTGAGAAACAACAGGTAATGAAAAGATCATTACAATAATAACGGTGACGGTCAGGTGTTTCATTTGCGTTGTTGAAGTGAGAGGGATGTCTGTATTTTTTCCATTAATAGTAAATCAATGTAATACGGGCTGTAACAAATTGTGTTATGCGTTATTAAGCTGCTGACATATCGTTCAAATAGGTTAAACAGGAAATAAATCCTTGATTTTAAGCTGGCTCAATAACAAAACAGTTTCAATTTGAGCTGATGGTTTGTTCTGTAAGTCTGGATTTCTTCAAGGTTTCTAATAATTGAAAAAGTGTTTCGGTAATTTTTGAGGAAGCCCCTACCTCCAGGTAACTCGACCTGGCGCGCCAGGTTTCGTAACCTCCCAGTTCATGGTGTTGCGGGGTGGGCAGGTATCCATTGTAACCGTTAGCCAGTGAAATGTTGAATGTAGGTTTAAACGGGCTTTTAGCTTTCAATTCGAGGCCTGTTTCTACAAACACTTCACATGGAATAGCGGTGATCGCCAGGTCACCCAATCTGAAAGCCTGCAGGATAATGGACACTTGTTTTGGATAATTGGCAATCAGCACCGTTTCCCTGGCATAGATCTCTTCTTTCGTTTTCATAATAGGACCTTTTGCCTTAGCAATAATTTCCTTCGCCCTTTTCACTTCATCGCTGCCAGGCAAACGAACTCCCAGTGCTATCTGTTTCTGTTGGCAACCGAGCGATATCCAGTCCTGGTAATTCACGCTGGCCAAGACCTTATATGCTTCTGCGGCTATAATATTTGCCACCCGCTTCATTTGGCTGTATGGAGTTCTTATTCCGGGTCTTTCACCTCCAAAATCCACATTATTAATGTTGCCACTGGTGCCGTTAGACATAATGGCAACAAAAGGCAGTTCCTGGTAATCGGCTTTTAACAGCTGCTTCATTTTATCAGCGAACATGCCATAATAATCAGCGGAAATGTCGCCATTCCCCGTGCCGCCAACATAATGCAGCGAATAGTTAGCAAGCAAGGCTATCGGCTCTCCACGCAGGGACTGGATAGAGACAATGGAGACCTCGGGATCAGTGGGACCGGCAGGACTTAACAAATTTGGATTTTTTATTCCCGGGTTCATCAAGACTTTGTCGTGGGTGCCGAATGGATTTAGAAGGACCGTTCCTGGTTTCATGTTCCACCTCCTGTTGAAGACCTGGCCTGGCTCCTGTCCGGTTCCCCATCCTATTCTTGCTGGTTGAAGATTTTTGTTGGCCCGGATGATGGCATCCGAAATTCTTTCACCCAAAAAGGTAACATAGCCCGGATCAGGATCACTCTGAAACACTGAACATGCTGTGCCCGCTGAATGTGTGTGTGTTGCAGAAATCATCATATTTTCTACGGCTATCCTGGTTTTTCCGTGTGCAAGCCGCTTTGCTTCGTCAAGAATTTCTCTGGAGACCATACAAAGGTCAGCTACTACAATCGCTAACCGGGTGACGCCATCATCTAAAACAATTGCGCGTGCATGTATCTCGTCATGAATATTTTCAATTCTGGCATCTTCCATATTGCCATTGATAGAGGTACCAATCCGTGGTGTGATATTACTGGTAGCAGCGCCGGCCATGAAAACTTTCGCCTGTTTGGAACTCGGAGGAGGAGTGGGAGACTGGGCGGTAAGATAGCCATCGCCTGGCTGTAACAACACTAACAAAGAACAAATGAAATGATTTAAATATTTTTTTGCAGTGTAAAGCGGTAGCTCTATCATTGAGAATCCCTTTGTAACAACCTGAAGTATTTCCCTGGTCATCGCTTTTTCAATCACTGACTCTGCATGCGAACTTTTCATCTTATACTATTTTCTGTTCATGTTAGTGGGTAAATCTGTTGAGGTCCGTAATGAAATCAAATATAAGGTTTGAGATGACGCATAGAAAGTTAATTGAATGAATATTATTCAAGTCACTTTAATTTTGAAAACAGCTCTAAAAGTTTAGTAGTGATTTTCCTGGATGCCTCTGTTTCTACCCGGTTTGTACCGAGCCATGTTTCATATCCTCCCAATACATGTTGTTCAGGCGTAGGTAAGTATCCATAGCTGCCATTCGCTAACTCGATGGTAAAGGTGGGTTTAAAAGGACTCCTGGCTTTTATTTCAAGGCCAGTCTGGGTAAAAGTTTCAAATGGTATGGCCGCAATACCGAATTCACCAATGCGGAAAGCCTGCAATATTACGACGATCTGGTCAGGCCATTCTTTTTGAACCTGTAAAGTTCTTGTTGCATAATCCCTTTCATTGCGATGAAAAAGGGCTGCATCGGTTGGCTTTGCCAACACCTTTTCAGCATTAGCCATCATTTCAGGAGTAGGCTTACGAACCTGCAGCTTCAATTCGGATTGGGCGGCCTGTAACCGAACCCAGTCCCGATGTTGAATGGTATTGTATACCCTAAATACTTCCTTTGCGACATCATCGGCTACCAATCGCATTTTTGTATAAGGTGGATTGCTCTCTTTAGATCTTTTCACATTTATGTTGTTGACATCCCCGGAAGTGCCGTTAGACATTACTCCTACAAAAGGAGGATCTTGTCGATCCGCCTTCAGCAATTCCTGCATTTTGTCTGCAAACATAGCAAAATAGTCTGCTGAGATGTCATTATTTGGAACGCCCCCTACGTAGTGAAGGGAATAGTTGGCTAGTAGTGCAATGGGCCGTCCCTTTTTGGACTGGATTGACATAAAACAGACCTCGGGATCTGTGGGCCCCGCTGGCTTTAATAGGTTCGGATTACCAACTCCAGGATTCATCATCACTTTATCCTGTCCACCGAAAGGATTGGGGATCGGGGTACCCGGCTTCATTATCCAACGCCGGTTAAACAGATGTTGTGGTACCAGCCCCGAACCCCAGCCAATACGCGCAGGCTCCAGGTTTTTCATTGCTACCTGTATGCCATCAGCAATGCGAGATGCTACAAATCGCTGGTACTCGTCGAGGGGCTGGTCATCGGTGAAGCTCATTCTTTTTGCACCTACTCCACCTGCACTGGTAGCGGAATGGGTATGCGTAGACGCCATGAGCATTTGCTCTTGGGGAAGCCCGGTAGCCAGCTGAACCATCCGTTTGGCTTCATCAAACACTTCACGTTTTATACCTACATTGTCTACAATTGCAAAGGCAAGCTGTGTTTCTCCGTCATCAAGTACCAGGCAACGGGCGTGCAGTTGGTCATGAATGTACTTAGCAGGTGGAGGGTTTCCAAAGTTTCCTACTATTCCCCCGCCAAGTGCCGGTGTAATGTTACTGACTGAAGCGCCTGCACGAAAAACTTTAGCGTCCTTTGCCGTGTCTGATTGTGCATGAGACCGCGGCCCGTGCAGTAGAATGAATGCCAGCAAGCCAAAAGCTTTCAGCAAGCAAATCCGCGAACAAGGAAAGATAGTGATCCGGGAAGTCGCGGGTGCTGCATACATGTATTCAAAAGTTTCATTCATAATATTTCGCTGAAATAACAATTTTATTTACGGGCTCTTTAACTTTGTAATTTTCGTATAAGCCAAATTCACACCTTGATCAAAAAATGCATGACTCGACCTCTTGCGAAACCATTGATTTTTACAAACGTTGCTTGTCACACTCAATAGCCCGGATTCTGATCTTTAGCACGGTCAAGGCCTTTATTCAGGTCAAATTCAATAGTTGGAATAGGCCATAGAAGGTGCTTGTCGGCCACATCGCGGTTAATGTTATTTTTCATTACTTCTTTAACCGTTCCGGAGCGAACTAAATCAAACCAGCGTTTTCCTTCAAGCTGTGTTTCGTAACCCCGCTCTTCAATAACCAGCCTGGTGAAAGCTGCTTTGGTGTTGTAATCAGCCAGTTTATAATCTGCAGGTGAAGATACTGCCGGATCATATCCATAAGCTCTGCGCCGAACCATGTTAAGCCTTTCCATGCTATTAACCAATGGGCCGGTGGCCTGAGCAGAAGCTTCAGCATAGATCAATAAAACATCGGCATAACGGTAGGAGGGCAGGCTAAACGTTGAGATGGTAGCAGTAGGATTGTTGTACTTTTTTGGCGAGATAATGGTTACGCCCTGCTGGGGAAACTCAGGTTGATTAGCTAGGTAGGGAATGCCTCTGGTATCATTATACCAGTTGAATCGCTTTCGGATATCATTGTCGCTCCAGTTGGTGTAGAGCCGGGCCCTGTTGTGCCAGTTGATATTACCAAACCCATTAGAGCCAAACCAGGGTGTGGTAATTTGCATAGTGTGCAATACCAGCTCACTTGGGCTACTGACATTATATTTCAAATAAAAAACCTCTTCCGGCGAATTGGAACCCATACCAAATACTTTATTAAAATCATCGGCTACTGTAACTCTCTCCAGGGAGTGCTTTCCGGAAACTATTACTTCGTTGGCTTTTGTTGCAGCCTTGTCGTGCAATGACTGGTAAAAATAAACGTCGGCTAACACCGTTTTGGCAGCCCACTTTGATGGTTTGCCAACAAGCGGAGCTTTGTCAGGTAAAAGATTTTCAGCGAATTCAAGGTCTTCAGTGATCAATGCATAAACCTGAACTTTACTACTTTTTGGAATATTGCCCGATTCATTTAGATTTTTCTCAGAATGTAATGGAACGCCTCCCCATCCCCTTACCAGTTGAAAATAAGCAAACGCTCTTAAAAACCTGGCCTCGGCTAAGTAAACTTTTTTTTGATCCTCAGTCAACCTGGTCCCGTTTGGAACATTGGTGATCACCAGGTTGGCATTTCGTATCGAAACATAAAAAGCATTCCAGATAGGGATGAGGTTATTTTCTCCTACTTTGTCAATTCCTGCCATAGTTTTAAAAGGGTCGAAATTAGCGGATCCACTTAGTCCGGCTCCCCATTCGGCATGCGACTCCAAAATAGAGATCCACCAGCCGCTCATTTGTGATCTTAGAGGCGAATAAACAGCAGCGAGCGCTGCTTCTACTTCCGCCGGCGTATTATAAAAACCTTCCACTATTAAGCTTTTAGGTGATTCTTCCAAGACCTTATTACAAGATGTTACTGTTGCAAGGGTTAACAACACAGATATATAAACGATAACCTTTTTCATTTTTATAAATTTATTTCTGAGGAATGTTAGAATCCCAATCTGATCCCGGCTGTGATGGATTTAGCAGATGGATAGGTTGAATAATCGATTCCCTGGTCCAACGAATTACCGCTGCCACGCGAATTTACGTCAGGATCAACCCAGGAATAATTAGTGAGGGTGAACAAGTTTTGTGCACTTACATAAATCTGGGCATTAGACATTTTCGTCCACTTTTCAACGGGGAGCTTATAGGAAAATTCGATATTGCGAAACCTGATATAAGAACCGTCTTCTACGTACCGGTCAGAGAAACGGTACACATGCCCTGTGTGTGGAAGTGGGTATTTGGCATTGGGATTTTCTTTGCTCCAGTTGTTATTAAATACCTCCTTCAATTTATTCTGGCCATTTGTATTATCAACAGTAAACGCAACAGCACTCATGTTGACGATATCATTTCCCTGTGAACCACTTAAAAATACAGAGAGAGCAAAATTTTTATATGACATACCTGAGGTTAGGCCAAAGATAAAATCAGGGTTTGGATCGCCTATCTTAACCTTGTTATTTGACTTGTATTTAATAAAGCCCTTTTCGTCATAACCATCTTCCTCAAAACCGTAGATTATTCCCATCGGTTGTCCCACCCTGTAGGTGTTTGCAAAGTCTGTGAACCGGATCATCTGCAGCTGTCCTGCCAGGATATCCTGCCCTCCATACAGTTCAAGAACTTTTGAACGGTTAAATGACATGTTAATGCTTACATCCCATTTAAAAGGACCTTTTGCTAAAATTTTAGACATTAGCTCAAATTCAAAACCGTTGTTAGCCACCCTGCCGATATTTCTCAATGAATTGGTATACCCTGTTGTGCGGGGCAACTGAACAGCATTTAACAGGTCACTTGTTTTCTTACGGTAATAGTCACCGGTAAACATGATCCGTCCATCCAGCACACTAAACTCTATCCCTAAATTGATTTGTTCAGTCGTTTCCCATTTCAGGTCAGCGGCCAATCTAGAGCCGGGAGACATGGTGGTGTACAAAGAACTACCGAAAACCGTACTTCCTGGATTTAGTGTATTCAACGTAGAATAGGGACTGATTGCCTGGCTTCCGGCCTTACCCCAGCTAGTACGTAGTTTCACATTTTTTACGAAGTTGACATCTTCAAAGAATCCCTCATCCGATACCCTCCAGGAGAAAGCTGCGGATGGAAAGTATCCCCATTTGTTGCCTGGAGAATAAACCGAGGAACCATCGGCACGCATACTTACTGTGAAGAGGTACCGGTTTTTGAAAGTGTAATTGATTCGGGCAAGTCCGGAAAGGAGCGTAGACTTTGTATAGCTGGTAGCCGGGCTGGTAAATACTCCTGCAGTACCTAAGCTGTTAGATCCGGGAATGTCGCTTAGGAAGGCTGAACCTCCCGCGGTCAGTGTTCTTGTAAGAAAATCCTGGTAAGTAAAACCGGCAACGGCGGAGAGGTCGTGGTCCTCATTGAACCTTTTGGCATAACTCAACGTGTTTTCATTAAGTAGGCTGGTGTAATCAGTTGAGTTTACAGTAGCAGCACCGTTGGGATTATTTTGAAATCGTTTTGTCTGGTAAAAGTCAGTACGCCCGGTTACGCTTTCGATGCCACCTGAAACCCGTAATGTTAGTTCGTCGAAAATTTTATAGGAAAGGGCTGCGTTGCCTAACATATTTTTTTGTTCCAAAATATTACTTTGCTCATTGATAAAATTAAGTGGACTATAAAGGGCTTCGGACACAAAGGTGAAGCGCTTAATCGGATCCATATAAGTGCCATCCTGTTCATAGACAGGAAGCATCGGGGGAATGCTAAACGCCCGTCCTATAAGAGAAGTGCCAAATCTACCCTCTCCTGAAAGCTGGCGCGCACTGCGATTCTTTGAAAGAGAAAGATTCAGGTCTATGGAAAAGGCATCGCTGATACTATGTTGGATGCTGCTGTTTACCGCATAGCGTTTATAATTACTATTGCGGATAATGCCTTCCTGGTCGAACATGCTGCCGGTTATAGAGAACCGGGTCTTTTCACCTCCTCCTGAAATATTAAGTGAATGGTTTTGAACAGGTGCTTTTTGAAATACAACATCCTGCCAGTTTGTGCCATCTCCCAAGGCAGTATACGTGTTTACCTGCTCAGCTGTAAATAACGGAGGTCGACCTAAATTTGAATACAACTTATTATAGTAAGTGGCATACTCTAAAGGGTTCATCATTTCAATGTCTCTAATCAACCGCTGAGATCCGTAACTCGATTCAATCGTTACCCTGGACCTTCCTGCCGAGCCGCGGTTAGTGGTAATCAGTACAACGCCGTTAGAAGCCCTGGACCCATAGATGGCGATCGCAGAAGCATCTTTTAATACCTCTATACTTTTAATACTGGAATTATTTATTGCTTCCGGTGAACTTACCGGGAATCCATCGACTACGTAAAGCGGTTCATTGTTTCCAACGATTGAGTTGGTACCCCTGATCCTTATGCTAATAGGT
>JBBJOD010000078.1:0-12621 GCA_037721715.1 Chitinophagaceae bacterium
GTATGGTTATCCATTTTACTCATCGTTATTATCATCGCCAGTTGCTGATTTGGCTGCCAATTTTTGCTCTATGATGTCTGCCGGGTATTTCAATGCCAACCGCCTAATCTCGTAACTAAACTCTTCAAAAGTTTCCTTCCACATTTTTGCCTGTTCGGGGGTATAATCATAAAACCCGTGGGCATTCTGAATGCCTTTGCCACCGGCTTTTACAACATCATCAATTAGTTTGGGTACCCCCTCCTGGTTGTTTAATGTTGGAAACAGGTCTTTCATTACAGTATGATAAGCAGGAATGCCTGTTAAATCCATCCACCGGAAAACTCCTGCTAAAGTTATCCAGTAACCCGGGTTGTTCCTGCAGGCGCGGTCAACATCTTCAATTGTAGCGTAGCCTTTTTCTACCAGGTAAAAAGCTTCGCGGTACATAGCATAACATAAGCGGTTTGTTATAAAACCCCTGATATCTTTACGAACCAACGTAGCTTCTTTTCCCCAAAAATGTGACAGGCCATACAACCATTCGGCTTTAGCAACATCACTTAGTTCGCCGCAAATAATTTCAAGGAACCGGGTGGTATGCGACGGTTCGGCCCAGTGCAGGCCCATAAAACGACCTGGCACGCGTGTTTCTTTCTGTAAAATACTTATCGGAATAGCCGACGTATTACTGGTTATAATGGTAGTTTCTGTTACCACATCTTCTATTTTTTTATAAACCGCTTTTTTTATTTCGATGCTCTCAATGGTACATTCAATCACCAGCTGGCAGTTTTTCAACAACGAAAAATCTTCGGAAATAGTAAGTTGGGCCAGGTAATGTTCCGGTGAGAAAGTCGTTAATTTTTCTGCTTTTGATTTGGAGAGGTGGCCCAGTATCCTTGGCCAGGCTGTTTCTACATCAACCGGGATGGGTGCAACAGCAACCACTTGGTGACCAGACATTAATAAACAGGTAGTGATGCTGCATCCCATGAGCCCAAGCCCCACTACCCCTACAGGGATGTCTTCAGGTTGGCTTTTAAGTGTGTTCATTGACCTAATTTTATTCATTTAGATATAAGCCGGGTATAGTTTCACATCTGTTCGCGAAATAATGGCTAATATAAAAAAACTCAAGTAAATGTAGCTATTAATACTTTCCTGCATCCAGGTGGAAGGTACTTTGCCCCTATAACACTCTTTAGTTGAATTTTTTTAGTATATTGTTACAATCGGATCTTGGTCATCATGAACACCTGGCTCAATATAACTTTCTTTTGATCTTTTTACCAACAGCGATACATAAGATACGCGGTAAAAAAATAGCCATCCGACAGGAATAAAATCAAACATTTTTAAAATCTAATCTACTGAATTACTGCCATTAACTGGTGCTGTACCAGCAGTTGAATCAAAGCCATTAAATAAAATATATAAATATGCCGATTTACATGGATCGTCACGATGTTTCTGAAACAGTTACCGCTGCACATGTTTTGGAAATACACCAGGAAGATCTAAAAATACAGGATCAATATGGTTGCAGGGTATTAACATACTGGTTTGATGACATAAGAAAAAATGCTTTTTGTTTAGTGGAAGCACCTGATGTGATGGCCATTCACAAAATGCATAGCGAAGCACATGGTAACATTCCTAACAGTATCATTGAAGTAAGCACCGGCATAGTAGAGATGTTTTTAGGAAGAATTGAAGATCCGGAGCACTTACAGAATTCGGAACTATCAATCATAAATGAATCAGCTTTAAGAACAATAATGATTATAACTTTAAAACAACTAACGCCGCCACCCATTAATTTATCAGGAATTAAATCAACGCCACCTGCTTACAACAGTGAGGTTATTAGCCAATTACATTTACATGAGGGAACACTGGTTAAGCAACTTGAAAACTACTTTTTGGTTTCTTTCAAATCAGTATGCAACGCTGTTCATGCGGCATTAAAAATTCATTTGCTATTTAAAGAATTCAATAAATTAAATAATGATCCTTTTACCTATAAAATTGGGTTGAATAGCGGTTTGCCTGTAACGGAAAAGAAATTGCTTTTCGAGGACACTATTAAGTTCGCTGAGCGTATGTGCAAGGTCGTTAAAGGCCAGGTTATATTGTCAGCTGAAGTAAAAGAATTATTCAACAATGAAAATTCGAAAGCCCTGGCTGAAGGAGAAAACATATTCAGCCTTACACAAACGGATGAAAAGTTTCTTACTTTCCTGATGGACTACACAGAAGCTACCTGGAACAACGAAAATTTGAAAATAGATGATTTTAGCAAACCACTCGGTTGCAGCAAATCTCAGCTGTACCGTAAAATGATTTCTCTCACAGGCAAATCTCCCAATAATTTTATCCTGGAGTACCGTTTAAATGAGGCGCTGCTTCTTCTTTCTAAAAAGGCCGGCAACATTGCCGAAATTGCTTATAAAACAGGCTTTACCAGCCCTTCTTATTTTTCAAAATGCTTTAAGAAAAAATACGGATTCCTGCCTTCTGATTACCAGGTTGTGAAAGTTGCATAGTAAGGATCTCAACAATGAAGAGGGTGAACTAATTTTACCATTATTTGAACTAAATGTCTCAGGCTCCTTATTTGTCATGAGATAGTTTTGAGAAGCATCCATTACTTTTCTAAAATTTAACGACATGACCAAATCAATCAATCAAAAATGCCGATGTAACCCCTTTGCAGCCACCCACCTTTTATTTACTTCGGGAAAAACTGAATAGCGCAAAGTAAACAGCCGCATATTGAACCATGAATTGGATAACTATCATTTTCTAGTTTTTTTTTTATTAAACTTAAAATTATTCCCATGAAAACAACATCTATGTTTTACATGCAGAGAACAACAATTGTCTTGTTTATTTTCTTGCTAAGTACCCTGTACGGTTGCCAGAAAAAGGATCCATGGCCTCCGAAGGAATCTCAGGAAAATGCTGACGTTGTGCATGACTGGTACAAACTATTATTGCGTATGCAGCTACACCAAAACCCACCTCCTTTCGGACTGCTGAACCTGAACAACATCGGGTATATCGGCGTAGGCCTATATGAATCAGTACAACCCGGAATTAAGGGCTCTGTAAGCCTGTCAACAAAGCTTTACCAGATGCCAGCGATGCCTATGGCAGACAAGAATAAAGACCATTTGTGGGCAGCCAGTGCGAATGCTGCAATGGCCAGCATGTTGCGTTTATTTTTATCAGGCCTGACCGATGCCAATAAAACCAGCATCGATTCTTTAGAAAATATTTACACTGAACGATTTGCTTCTATTACTTCAAGGGATGTCGTTTCTCGTTCACAAGCCTTCGGGCGTTCAATTGCCACTGCCATACATAATTGGTCGAAAACTGACAATTTGAATGTATCCAACACAGGTTATACCCCCCCGGTTTTTCCTGGTTCCTGGCAGCCTACGCCGCCGGCGTTTGCCAACGCGGCGGGCCCCTATATTGGATCTGCAAGAACCTTCCTGGAAGCAAACCTGTCTGCGACTGCTCCTCCCTTTCCCTATCCCTACTCCGAAGATCCCTCCTCCGACTTTTATAAAATGGCAAAAGAAGTATATGATATTTCTAAAGTATTAACACCAGAACAAAGAGACATTGGCAGGTTCTGGGCCGATGTAGGAGGTGCGGGAAATGGATACCCCGTACCCGGGCATTTTGTTTCCGTAGTAACACAGGTCCTCCAACAACAAAAGCTAGACCTGGCAAGAGCTGCTGAAGTGTATGCCAAAACAGGCATAGCTACCAGGGACGCGCTGATCACTATGTGGAAGTTTAAATTTCACTACAATATCATTCGCCCTGTTACCTATATCAACAGAATTATAGATCCTTCCTGGCAGACTTTAGTGCCAAATCCACCCTACCCTGAATACCCTTCCGCACTTGTCTATGTATTGGGAGCGAATATGCAGGTACTAACAAGAGAACTGGGTGATAATATTCCTGTAACTGACAACACTTACACCTTCAATGGTTCCGCTCCAAGACGATACGCATCTTTTACCAAAGTAGTCGAAGAAGGCGCCATATCTCGATTTTATGCCGGTATACACTATAAGATAATTGTAGAAATGACGTTGCCGCTGGGCAAGGCACTAGGTGATAAGGCGGCAGCTATTCGTTTGGTGAATGCTGCACATAAGTATTAACAGTCTGTAACTGAATGAATATGAGTTCCGCACTACCGCTCACGATTCTATGGTGCAATCAGTTCATAAGAATGGATCCTTGCTGCATGGTCAAATATGTTTGATACCACCATTAATTCATCTACTTGTGTATCCTCAACAAAATGTTGCATGTGCTCTTTTACCGTGGCAGCGCTGCCGATAAAAGTATACTGCAAAATTTGTTGAATGGCATTTTTTTCGTTTTCATTCGATGTTTTATAAAAATCATTTACAGGAGGGCCCAATGGATACGAGGTACCGCGTAGTACATTCAGGAAAAACGCATAAAGAGAAGAGGCAAGATGGTGTGCCTCTTCATCTGTGTCAGATGCAATTACATTCACACCAGCCATGGCATAGGGAGCCGGAAGTATGCGGGATGGCTTGAAACTTTGCCTGTATACATTTAAGGCATTTTTTAACAGAGCAGGAGCGAAATGGCTGGCAAATGCAAATGGCAATCCCAGCATTCCTGCAAGTTGGGCACCAAAAGTGCTTGAACCGAGTATCCAAATCGGCACGTGAATGCCATGACCTGGAACAGCCTTAACCCTTGACACGGTTTCGGCAGAAAAATAATTCATTAGTTCGATCACGTTCGAAGGAAATTCTTCCACTGACCCTTTCAGGTCGCGCCTAAGTGCCATCGTGGTTAAAGGATCAGTTCCCGGGGCACGTCCCAGACCGAGATCTATTCTTCCGGGATAAAGTGTTTCCAGTGTACCGAACTGCTCGGCAACTACCAGCGGTGCGTGGTTGGGTAACATGATGCCGCCCGAACCTACCCGTATGGAGGACGTATTGGCTGCTATATATCCAATCAAGACCACGGTAGCTGAACTGGCAACTCCTTCCATATTATGATGTTCAGACATCCAGAATCGCTTATACCCAAACTGCTCCGCCTTTTGAGCCAGATCCAGGCTGTTACTGAAAGACTGCGACGCCGTATTACCTGATAGTACAGGTACCAGGTCTAAAATAGCTAATTGGGTATCTTTCAATACTTTCATTTTTAATTTCGTAGAAGATTTTATCTCACGATTACAAGCCATTTCGTTTCATGTTTTAACTTGATCACGAAATGTGATGGTGTTAAAACATTCCTTATGGGATAACGTTCATTTTTTATCAAAAAAGGCTAGCGGGATGAACATGACAAAGTTTAACAAAAAGACCGTTCTAAATTTCGTTCGAAACGTACAAAAACAAACGTATTTTTATAGTTAATTCAAAAGTATGCGTTTACAAATTCTCATTGTATTGTTGATGGTGGTGTCGGTTTCAGCAGTAAAGGCGCAAACATTTTCACAGGGAGGCTACCCCGGCAACGCAAACCACGGGGCATTTTTAAACAATTTTTATTTAAATGACAGCAGCTCCATTCAAAAATGGTCATTTGCTAAATACAGCGCTATATCTACCAGCTTTTCCTTTTTTCGGGGAGGAAATGCAACGATTGTTTCTGCGCCGATAGGTTTACAATTAAATCGCAGACTTAATAACAATTTATATGCTTTTGCAGGTGTGTCTCTGGCACCGGCCTATGTAAATTTCAATCGTTCTTTTACAGACAATGGTTTTGGTAAGGCCAACTCGAATAGTAATTATTTAAATGCAGGCGGTCTCGGTTTATATTCAAGGGCAGAACTGGGCCTTCAGTACATCAACGATGAGAGAACTTTTTCTATCTCAGGAAGTATTGGGGTTGGAAGAAGCAGCTACCCAGGTTTCCCTTATGGCCAAACGAATCGTTTTGGGTCGAACCAGTTTATTTCACCATCGAGGTAATTAGGAAATACCTTCCAAAATTGTTCTTAATATTTCTTCTTTTTGCGCTGCGTTTTCTCTTTCTGACTCAAACAGGCACAAGTTGTTCAACGGGCACTTTCATGTTATTCTAATACTTTGTACGAAGCCCGTTGGAACACTTGCGCCAGTGCAAAGTTTCCTCTGCAATCTTTGCGTTTACCTGAAAGCCTATAAAAAACTAATTTCAATATTTGATTAACTTCAACACAACGCGATTTCTACCTTGTATGACCTCAACAAAGTAAATTCCCGGACGATAATTTCCGCCGATCAAAATTGTTGCGTTAGCAGAAACACTTCTTCTTATCTCAACATTTCGGTTAAGGTTATCCGTTATCCTCACCTGTAAGCTTTCATTACTCCGGCTTTTTGTAACAAGTGTAAACAGACTTCTAGTAGGATTTGTGAAAGCCCTCACAGTAAGGTCGTTTCCAGGATGCTGATCTTTCTTTACAACTGACGGACTCGTTGAAGTGGAGATTGCGTTATAAACGTAAGGCACAAGAACGCTTAGTTTCTTAGTACTCATATTTCCGGAAGCGTCAGTGGCCGTGATGGTAATGGTATAAATTCTTCCGACCCCTTTTCCAGAATTGGCTGCCCTAAGCATCACGTTATGATTATCCAGGATCTTGTAATCTGATCCTGGCCTGTTTCTCCTGCCGTTGTTGCCACGATCTTCATTTGATGTAACAGTTAATACAACTCTTACGTATCCACAGTTATCAGATACATGATAAAATAATTTAACAGCCCTCATTTTGTTATCCGGAGGAATCAATAGGAAAGGAAAAGCAAACGCAGTTGTAGTAAAGACCGGAGCTATCACATCGCGAGCTTTTACATTAAAAGTACAGGAAGATTTCTTGCCAGAAACGTCTGTTGCTATTAAGGCAACACTTGTTTCACCGGTTCCGTTTATCACGGTGCCAGCGGCTGGAAATTGCGTAAGAGTAATATTTTCAGGTAATGTAACGTCATCAGTAACGGTGGCCATCCTGCTATAATCAGGTAGAATTGCCAGGCACGAAGCATTTAACGTAACAGATTGATCTTCCAAACACGCAATTGTTGGAGGCAAATAATCGGTGACATTAGAAGGCGCACTTTCATTATAAAGTCGATCCACAGCCGTCACCATGTAATAATAAGTCTTATCCGCTTCTCCTGTAGTATCGTTAAAAGTGTTTGTGTGGGCAGGAGTGATTGCGAGTAAGTCTGCCGTGTCATTGACATTGATAGCAGCACTTTCTGAACGGTAAATGACAAACTGCCGTACCCTGTCCAGTTCATTGGCAACTGTTGCAGGCGCGGTCCAGTACAGGGTGAAAGAGTTACCTGGCTGTTTAACTGCCGTTAATGATGAAGGAGCTTGGGGAGGCGCATCGTCTTTCCAGGACATGGCTGGTACGAGGGCTGGCTTTTTATAGATGTTGAGGCGGACTGAGTCGCGAACATTCAACGGGTTGCTGCGTAAGAACGCGGTACGAAATGCGATTTCACCATATACATTTGGGTAAGTGGTCTCCCTGTTCATTCGCATTTGTTGGGTGATTTGTGAACGATCTGCCCAGGGAACACCTTGTGCAGCATCATTCACTTTGTAAATAGCCTGTCCTATGTAAATATGTCTGGCATTGGTTACCTGGTTGTTCCACCACGGAACCAGAATTTTGTAGTCTGAACCGGGTTGGCCTATATACCAGTAAACTTGGGGAGCCAGGTAATCTATCCAACCTTCCTGGAGCCACTTTTTTGTATCTGCATAAACAGCGCTATAATGTTGATTGGCACCGCTGGCAGTGTTGGAACCAATAGCCGGGTCACTGCTGCTTCGATAAATACCTGAGGGTGACACACCGAACTTCACCCATGGCTTAATCGATGCCAGCTTATCATACAGTTCATGTATAAATAAATTGATATTATCTCTACGCCAGTCGGCACGCCCTGCAGTTGTTGCAGGGAAACCCCTTGCATCACTGTTATATGTAGCATCATCGTTGAAAGGAGCGGGAGGATAAAAATAGTCATCAAAATGGATACCATCCACATCATAACGGGTAGCAATATCCAATATTACATCTAGTAGGTAATCCCTTACTGCTTGTAAACCCGGATTAAGAGTTATGGTAGATCCATTGTTTAATAACCATTCGGGATGTTGCTTTGCAACATGGCCTGGTACAAAGCCGGGAAGCTGCGAAGCAGTAGCTACCGCCCTGTATGGATTCAGCCACGCATGTAATTCCATTCCTCTTTTATGGCATTCCTCTATGGCAAATTGCAAAGGATCCCAACCCGGGTCTTTTCCCTGTACCCCGGTAAGTGTTGACGACCAGGGTTCAATGGTACTGAAATATAATGCGTCAGACTGGTTACGTACCTGGAAATACAAAGCATTCATTCCCGTTGCCTTATGCTGATCCAGGATATTTAATAAAGCGGTTTGTTGCTGAGCTGGTGTTTGCGACGATATTGGCCAGTCCAGACTAAAATGCGTAGAGATCCAGGCGCCACGAAGCTCTCTCTTTGGCGACTTTTGTGCATTGCTGAAAGCAAAAAGTATAAGGAAAAAGGTAGTTGTGAACAGGTATAATCTCATAACGCAGGGTGAACTTGCAAATGAAATATAAGAATATATCGGCGATAAGTCAAGAAAAAACTATAAAACCAATAGTAGGAATGTTATTCAATTAAGACACTGATAGCTGGCAGCTAACAGCTCATAGCGCATTCAATGGTTGACGTCACATTATTAGTTTCTCAGGTTAATCAGGTTAACTACCACTTTGATCATCGTCTCCTTTTCTTCAGGCTTGCTTTCCGCTATCATAAGGGTTAGTGCCACTAAAGCATTGTCTGCTATCCGTTTTGTTCCATCACTGCGGTAGAGGATATTATTTTTCTCAAGGAACCATACAAAAAGAAAGGCTGCAATGCGTTTATTACCATCCGAAAAAGAATGGTTTTTTGTTACAAAGTAAAGGAGGTTAGCCGCTTTTTCTTCCACGCTGGGGTAGAGATCCTGCGCACCAAAGGTTTGGTAAATCGCTGCAAGAGATCCCTGGAAAGAATCATCTTTTTCATTTCCAAATAAAGCGCTGCCACCAAATTTGTCTTTCAAGCCTTTAATAGCTCCTATTGCTGCTGTGTAGGTGATTTGGAATAGTTGTTCTGAAGTAGTGTCGTGGATCAGCAAAGCCTGGTGGTCGTATTGATCAAGTATGTCCAGGGCATAAGTGTAATCGGTAACTATTCTAAGTAACCCGGTAGCTTCGTCAGAACTTAATTCTTTATTTGCTATAACATTGCCAAGCAGTTTTACGGTTTGTTTGAGATGATCTAACTGCCGCGACTGCTCCCTCAGTTTCTTCTCATTGACTGAATAACCTTTATTTAGATATTCTTTCAAAACCTGGTTGGCCCAGATACGAAATTGGGTGCCTTTTTTGGAACTTACCCTGTAGCCAACCGATAATACCGCGTCCAGGTTATAGTATTTAATCTTCCTGTTAACTTTCCTTTTGCCTTCCTGTTGAACCACGGAGAAAAATGCGGTAGTTGTATTTTCAGCCAATTCACCTTCCGAATAGATGTTTTTCAGGTGTAACCCGATTGTATCGGAATCCTTTTCAAAAACTTCTGCTATCAGGCGTTGTGAAAGCCACAGTGAATCGTCCTTTAATTCAACATCTATTTCTAGTTTTCCAGATTCACTTTGATAAATAACAATCTCACCAAGACCTTTCATATACATTATTTTAATTCATTCGATGGGTTTGAACTACCGGGTTTTCCTCGGTAGTTGAGGCATTTGCTACATGATTGAGTCTGGAAGCTGTTCCGTCAGCCGCATACCTATTTCACTACTTTGCGGTACCCGGGTTCCCTCCTTTGGGAGTCTTTAGGGTTCCTGTTCAATACTTAATAAATTAACAATTTATATCCTATACTCACTTTCCGTGAAAGCTTGAATGCTGGGGAAAATAGTATCTTTACCAACGACTTAAAACACTTTTCCTAAATGAGTTATTTCAAAGCAACCGACCAAATTAAAAATATGAAAAATAGCCTTGTGGCGTTCACCCTCCTGTTTTCGGGACCTATATTCGGGCAATTAACAGTTACTGAAAAATTTCAAAAGATTGTGACCGTTCCGCAGGCGCAACAATACGTTGAGGCCAATCCGGAACTTAAACCAGCCATACTCAATCTCTCTGCCGGCAAAGATTCTACACTTATTGATAAAAGATTACTGCGCCAAAAGAAAGGAGATATATTTTCAGTTGGCTATGTAACTTATAAAGTATTGGAATCAAAAGACACTACTGACTTCAGGGCAAGTTATATTTTTTTAGATGGATCAACCTACTCAAAGCTGGAGATTGACAGCCTTAAAAAACTTATTGTGCAAAAAGCTTCTTCAGGAACATCATTCGAAGAACTCTCTGACCAATATACTATGGATGGAAACAAAACCCGTGGTGATACCCAGTGGTTTTTTGGGGAGTACTCATTTCCTAAAGAATTCCAGGATGCAGTTCAGAGTCATAAATTAGGAGAAATTTTCTTTGTAGATGTATCTGAGAAGCAATGGCATTATATCGTTAAAAAAACCTACAACGATCGGGTTAAGAAAGATATAATCGTTCTGAGGGCAAACGGCAGATAGGGGAAACAAGCAAGACTTTTTTGGCCGGTTTATAAAGTCAACAATGACATGGTATGCTTTTGTTAGGTGCTGATGAGATTAAATTTATATTAAGTCCGGTTCATCATTGCTTTTAAAACCTATCCTTTTTCTATCATCCCATTTTTTCTGGGCTACTTTTTCGTCCAAAAGGTTTTCAATAGCATCGTAGATGCTGTTTAACTGCGAATCGTGTTCGCCCAAACGCTGCTTTATTTGCTCAAACTGCTCATTTAGATCATTTTGCTTTAAAGTCAGTCGCCGTATCTCCACAAAAGCTCTCATTATGGCTATATTCATATTGATTGCTTTATCGGAATGCAAAACACCGCTTAACATAGCCACGCCCTGCTCCGAAAAAGCATAAGGCATATACCGTGTGCCTCCCCTGCCTTTTGAGGTTACATTTTGCAACCTCAAAGCATCAGTACTTTCTGAGGTAACAATCTGCAACCTCAAACCGTCAAATTCTTCCCTGGTAAGTTGAAACATAAAGTCTTTCGGAAACCGCTTCAAATTTCGTTTTACCGCAAGGTTCAGCGCTTTGGTTTCAGTATCGTATAAAACTGCTAAGTCCTTGTCTATCATAACCCGCTCACCTCGGATTTCGTATATCCTGCTTTGGATACTCTGTATGATCTGCATGCTATATTGTTGAAGTAAAGAATGTGAATAAAATTAACCCATGAATTATAAATATTATGAATTACGGTTAGCAAACGGTTGGAAAACTACTTTCCTGTACAGAAGTAAATTAATTGTAAAGCAAATAAACAGAACATCAAGGTATGAATAAGAAACAAATACTTATTGTACTGGATATAGATAGTACTTTTACGCATGTTTCTTTTTTATCCTTTTCAATTTGGTTTTACAAGTTAAACGCCATACTCATAAAATAATTTCCGCCATTATATCCAAATGGTGTAGCCTGAACACTGTAAATTAAAATTCCCTGGTTTTTATTAATTGAATTTTTAACGAGGTCAGGGTAAACATCAAAAATATTATTGGCCCCGGCAGTTATGGTGAGCCACTTTTTTGGTGTATAGTTGATGCTGACATCAGTTAAAATTTTTTCGGAAAAAAATTCATCACGTGATTGGTCATCTGAACTGAAAACGACGGATGTTTTTCCAAACCTTGTGCTACGAATTAAAATGCCCATTTTTCCACTGTTATAATTCCCTGACACAATTATTTTACTTGCCGGCTGGCCATGCTCAATCTTTTCTCTTTCCTCCCTGTTAAATAAAGTATTTGTGTTTAGTGAATCGCCGGGTAGTTTATCGGTAGATTGAATGAGCCCGAAAAGATCTGTACGGGTGAAGTTTACGGCCATCGTCAATTGAAGGCTGGATTTCTTAAACTTCCAGTTGCCATTCATTACAATATCTATTCCACGGGTTTTCGTATTAATGGCGTTGGTAACAAACTGCACCTGGTCAATATCGGGACGATTTTTTATTATACTGTTTACATACGGATTTCCCTTATCAAACATTCCGCTAAGTACGATCCGGTTTTTTATTTCAATCCAATAAGCATCCACTGTTACATTGATATGCGGCAAAAGGGTTGATGTAAATCCACCACTCATATTTATCGCCTTTTCCGGTCTTAATCGTTTTACACCGAAGACCTGGGCAACATCACTATTGTTACGGAAAATTCCAGTCTTTACAGGAACATTTATTCCACCGATATTTTTCCAGGAAGAGCCTGTTGAAGTTAAATATATCTGTTGAAGAGCCGGGGCATGAAAGCCACTACTTACAGAGCCCCGTACAGAAAATGCGGACGAGATTTTATAGCGCATGGCAAGCTTACTAGCAAGGTTGTTGCCATAGTCATTGTAATTCTCAAACCGTGCGGCCATGTTGATGAGAAAATGATCATTTAAATCGGATTCCAGGTCAACAT
>JBBJOD010000569.1:0-3352 GCA_037721715.1 Chitinophagaceae bacterium
TCCGTTCAAACATCAGGCGGTTAAGGCCGCTTTTCCTATGTAACTGCTTATCAGCATAAGCTGCTTTAGTATATGCCATCGGGCCAAACAATACTGGAACGCCAGCCTGGCGTGTGCCTTCAATAACTCGCTTCAGGTTGCTCACAACATTATTCATCTTCAGCGTGTTTTTGGTTAGCTCATAACCTGCACCGCCCTCCGATAAAAAATCATTCACTGGGTCTATCACTAACAGTGCTGTGCTTTCGGTGGGATATGAAAGGCTCCTTTCTTCCTTGGGCAGGTAGGTAGAGTTAGCTTTCTTATTTTCCATTTTTGGTTGTTCCATTATTTTATTGTTTGGATTGAGGTTTTTGAAGCCACATTAATAATACGCGCAATATAAATGTTAGGTTTCATGCTGCGCTTTATAAATCTTATAAAATTGATTCTTTCTAACGATTATCCTTTTATTTTCTTTGCCTGTTGAAGATGCATGGCTACATGAGTACGAGTTTCAGTTAAATGCTTTTTTAGCGCATCATTCTTTGCTGTGGTTAGAAGTTTGCCGTCAATCATACTTAATACTTCAGTATGGCCTTTAATCATCGCATCCAAATAAGCGGTTTCAAAGTCTTTACCATTAAGAGGTATTAACATAGCCAGTTCTCCAGCCCCCTTTTTTTTCAATGCGTCTACTGCTTTTGTGTCACTTGGTGTAACCTTTATTGATTGTCCAAGCTGTATAGTCTTTGCCATGTTTTCTCCGTGCGCCGTGTGCAACATTTTTGCATATTCCATCACAGGCTGGCTAATCTTTTTTTTCTGTGCTTCTGAAGCTGCAAGAATTTCATTTACATCAACTGCTAGTACAAAAGAAAGCACTTCTGCATCGGTGCCTTCTGTGCCTGACACTTCGCGCATGGGCGAACCGGGAACGATGGGTTTATCAGCAAAAAGCACGTTTTCAGTTGGCGGTGTAAATTGCAATTGCTCTACATAAGCAGGGTGTTTGCCGCCAAAATCTAATTTTACAATATCACCAAAAGCTACCCTTGCCTGGTCAACTGTTTTTTTACCGGTGATAATATCAACGGCAAGATTATGTGTAAGAATGTTATGTCCTTCCAGGTCGCATCTGGCCGACATTTCTCCCTGTGTTTTATTAATAGTCGTACTGGCATCAAAGGCTACTATGTCATCTATTTTATCAATAGGTACATTATATGAAATAGTATGCTCTAAAAAATCCATGTGCGGTAAAGGAAAGTCATGGGGCACTTCTTTCTTTGTTACCATGATGCGTTTAAACGGCCCCTCATTGTGCCAGATAATGGCCTCTGATGAAACTTCCAAAGGCGCACCATATTTGGCAAACATTTCTTTCACAGCAAGACGGGGTCGTTCGGGCCACGCCGATACATCGGGCATACCAGATTTATCAACCATGAATTTGTCGTTTTCCATATTGGTCATCGTGTCTCCTGTAGCTGTTTTGTTATCGGATTCTGCTGAGTTACAACTGTACATTCCAATACTTAAAGCAAGTAATACATTAACCAGAATTTTGTTCGTTTTTCTCATAATAAATTTATTTTAGAAGTGAAAAAATATAAGTGTTGCTGGAATAGCTGACTACCTGAACTATACCTTGAATAGTGATAACTTGGGCAATGTACGGTTAAGGTTAACTTGTATTGTACTTGTCATTGTAAGTTTACTCAAATCTAATTGACCTGTTAATGCCGGTACTCAGGTTAAATGTTCTTCTCGCAGCTTATTGCAAAAAGTTTAACTACTGCTAAATATAACATATTATTCATCATAGTTACTTATAAGGTAATGCATGCCTAAACATTTTTATTTGGTGCCCAAATTGGAGTTCCTTCTAAATGTTGATTATCGAGAATTCGTTTAATATCACTGCCATCGGCACGCATGATATAAAGATCACTGGAAGGCTCAGTACTGTAAGGATGCAAAAGCGCTTTCTCCTTAAACCCATCCACTATACTTACATAGGCTATCCATTTTCCATCTGGAGACCAAACCGTATGCGCAATTGTACTTTTTTGAAATAAACTTTCTTTCTGCCAGCAAAAGCGGTGTTGAGTAAATAATAAAATGAGTGAAGCGTGTGAAAAAAACTGTAAGGTTGTTCAACCCCAGAAAGTTCGAATTGTCCAGCGTCGTGGCTGGCAAAGGTTCACCAGGTAGGGAAGACGACAATTTTACAACTTGGGCTCGGGTCAGTTAAACATGATTTTATTTCAATTCGAAGTGTATAAAATATTATTTTTATAATGAATTTGCAGTTTATCAAAATTGGTGCGTAATTCGGTGAGTATGGTGGATGATGCAAATACATAATATTGGTTTTAAGGTATTTAGAGAGAAAGTTCGAATCTCTCCCTCACCGCACAGATCGATAACAAAAAGCATGAAAATCGTTGATTAGCAGGCTTTTTTTGTTTTAGGACCTCACAATCATCATTGACATCATTGGTTCGTGGTAAAAGACCCAGGATGCCCGGAAAGGTTGAGAACATAGTGATCAATTTCCAGGTGGCGTTATTATTGAACACAAACTCAGCAGCTTGTCATTGTCTTGTAGATTTATTTGTGTGTTTCCTGAACATCCCTGCTAGCCGTCAAACAGCATCATAAAATAGAAATATTTCTTGTAAAAGCTTGCATATGAAGTCAAATCTGTATAATATAGTATCTTATTGAGAGTTGCCTGGCAAAGTAGAGAGCAAGATTTGAACAGGCAGATATTCACGTTATTCTTCGTGCGACCTTTGCCGTTGAAATAAATCCGTACTCAGGCTTGATTGCATTAACATTTCACAATGGAGAATAGTAATGATAATAGAGGCAAGATGGCAGTACCTGGAAACGAACGCTTTCACTAAACTATTGAACGATCAAACGCCTGAAAACTAAGTATCGGTTTGATCAATTTCATTAACAAAACCTCTGTAAACAAGCAGACTACCCATGTTTGGCTCCGTAACGCTGGAAGTTATAATAGGGATTATCTTCATTTTTTTACTGGTCAGTATCCTTTGTTCTACTATCAGGGAAGGTATCAAACGCTGGTTAAAATCGCGTGCCGCTTACCTGGAGTATGGTATACGTGAGATGCTCCCTGATAAAAAAGGAGAAGGGCTCGGCAGGAGTTTATTTGAGCATCCTCTCATCTACAGACTTTATACACAGAAGTACACGCCAGGCAAACAGTCAGCCCGGCCTTCCATTCTTGTGAAAGGAGACAACCTGTCCTCATATATTCCAGCCCGGAACTTTGCGGTTGCGTTAATGGGCATTGCCAGGCGCGGACAAGAAACCGACGCTGTAAGCAGTCACCCTG
>JBBJOD010000079.1:0-12568 GCA_037721715.1 Chitinophagaceae bacterium
GTCAAAGAACTTTCTTTAGCTTAATTTTAAATATTCCTTAAGTCAACGACATTGAATGGTGAATGGTCAATGGTGAATGGTGATTAGCTGTATCGTGCAGAAGTTCATTAATTTTCGAAACCTTCGAGGAACCTGGCAAAAGGAGCCGTTAAAGCTAGGTGCCAATTAACCTTTATTATAATTGATTCACCATTGACCATTCACCATTGACCATTCACCACCATGCCTCTAATCGAATTCACAGACAAAGGATTATTCTGCCGGCAGGGAGATTTTTATGTTGATCCCTGGAAGCCGGTGGATCGTGCCGTAATCACCCATGCTCACAGCGATCATGCACGATCCGGAAGCAAGTACTATCTCTGTCACACTTTTACCAAACCTATTTTGCAATTGCGATTAGGCGTTCATGATTTTCACAGTGTTGAATGGAATGAAACCACCTTTATCAATGGAGTAAAAATATCGTTACATCCTGCCGGACATATCATCGGTTCTTCCCAGGTGAGAATAGAATATGGTGGTGAGGTTTGGGTGGTGAGCGGCGATTACAAGGTAGAAGATGACGGCATCAGTGGCATGTTTGAACCCGTCAGGTGCCACACATTTATTTCTGAGTCAACATTCGGGTTACCCATTTATCACTGGAAACCACAGCAGCAAATTTTTGAAGATGTTGTCAAATGGATCAATAAGAACAAAGACAATGGACAAACCAGTGTATTGATAGCTTACAGCCTTGGAAAAGCACAAAGACTGTTGCAGGGAATAAAGGAAACGGCGCAGGATATTTTTGTGCACGGTGCTATCTGGAACACCCATGAAACCCTGCTCCAGGCTGGCTGGCAGCTACCACCCGTGAAGCGCATCACGCCCGATACTCCCAAGGAGTCACTTAAAGGAAGCGTGGTGATCGCACCGCCGGGAGCCGAAGGTTCTCCCTGGATGAAACGCTTTTCGCCTTATGCCGTTGGCGTTTGCAGCGGCTGGATGCAGGTAAGGGGTAATGCCCGCCGTAGAAACGTAGACGCAGGTTTTGCCCTGAGTGACCATGCAGACTGGAAAGGGCTCTTGCAGGCGGTCAAGGCAACAGGGGCGGAAAAGGTCTATGTAACGCATGGCTTCCAGGCTGCTTTTAGCCGCTACCTGCAAGAAAACGGTATTGAAGCGGGTGAAGTAAAAACAGAATACGGCGGGGAGGAGGAAGAGGCCTTAGCCATATCAGAAACGGAAAAAGCCACGAAAAATGAATGAGTTCGTTAATGTGTCACCCGCCAAAACGATAGGCGAGAAGGATGGGATGGAATTGTTCGCCGATCTTGTGGCCGAGCTCGGCACTACTACAAAAACAAATGATAAACTGGATGCGCTGGTCAATTACTTTGCAGCAGCGCCTACCAAAGATAAAGCGGCCGCCGGCCAAAGCGAATCGTTAATTCCACTCAGCTCTGGAACTGGTGTATTGAGATAGCCGGCCTGCCCGCCTGGCTCTTCGCCGAAAGTTACCATACTGTTGGCGACCTTGCCGAAACCATCGCCCTGCTGTTACCAGAGGAAATGGAGGAGTCAAGAGTGTTAACCGGGCCTGTGGGAAATTTCTATTCTGTGCCTGCATCTTTGCCTGGTGACTTGCAACCGGTATCCACCATCCATTCACTACCCAACAGCCTTAGCTTCTACTTCGAAAAGTTCATAGATATCGAGAAGCAGGATGAATCGATACGTAAACAATTCATCCTCGATAGCTGGCAGCAGATGAACCAAAACGAAAAGTTTGTATTCAACAAGCTGATCACTGGTAATTTTCGAATCGGAGTATCACAGAAGACGATGGTGAATGCATTAGCCAAAATAGTGAATCTTTCAGCTTCTGTCATTGCTCACCGGATCAGTGGTAACTGGGACCCTGTCACCACCGGTTTTGATGAAATGCTCAGCCAGGAATCTACGTCAGTCGATCATTCAAAACCTTATCCGTTTTACCTGGCTTATGCCTTTGAAGAAGAACTCGAAAAGTTGGGCAACCCGGAAGATTGGCAGGCTGAATGGAAATGGGACGGCATCAGGGGACAGATAATAAAACGCAATAATGAAATTTTTGTATGGAGCCGGGGCGAAGAACTCATGACGGATAAGTTCCCTGAATACCATGTACTGAAGGACCTGCTTCCGGATGGACTGGTACTGGATGGCGAGATCATTCCCAGCAGGGAGCAAAAGCCACTGCCTTTTGCGCTGCTGCAGACAAGGATCGGTAGAAAAAATATTACTAAAAAACAACTACAGGAGGCACCCATCTCATTTTTTGCCTACGACCTGCTGGAATACAACGGAGAAGACTGGCGTACGAAAACAATGACAGAGAGAAGGGAGCAACTGGAGATCATTATCCGGTCAATCAGTCATTCATCTATTCTGCTGTCGCAGGTTATTCAGTTTTCTACCTGGAACGAACTGGCAGCCATCAGGGCACGGGCAAGAGAAATGAACAGTGAAGGATTGATGTTAAAAAGGAAGTCTTCAATATACCAGGTAGGTAGAAAAAGGGGTGACTGGTGGAAATGGAAGATTGATCCCCTTACCATAGATGCCGTAATGATCTATGCACAAAAAGGATCTGGAAGAAGAAGCAATCTCTATACCGATTACACGTTTGCAGTGAAAGATGGTGATAAGCTGGTGGCTTTCACAAAAGCATATAGCGGACTGACTGATAAAGAATTTGGCCAGGTAGACTCGTTTGTGAAACGCAATTCCATCGAAAAATTTGGGCCCGTTCGCACTGTTAAGCCTGAACTCGTTTTCGAGATCGCTTTTGAAGGCATCGCAGCCAGCAACCGGCATAAATCAGGGGTGGCTCTTCGCTTTCCGCGAATCAGCCGGTGGAGGAAAGACAAACAACCCGAGGAGATTAATTCTATTGAAGATTTGAGATTGATGCTCCAGGCGTATGGAAAAAGTGGTTTACCACAGTAGTTACCTCTCAGGCCCTAACACATCTGTAACTCCGTTAAACTCTTGAAAAACCCCTTCGGATGCCTGAACATAAGAAGCCGGTCTCTGTTAAAAAGGTAGTTATGAGTAAGTACATCCTGGCAGCGTCTGTAATAATTGTTTGTCTTTCTTTTTCACGGGTCATCCGTTTAAAGGAAGAGCCGGTGCCTGTTTTGCCAAGCCCTCAACGGAGCGGTGATGTACAAAAAGGGTATGATTATCTAACGACTGGTGATTACGTGAAAGGCGGCATACCATATGATTATTTCTTGCTCGGAATGGGCCCTGGCACCAGAAAGTATTTAAAGCGCGAAGGTTTGAATGCCAACGTAAGCCATGAGTACAATGTGGTACAGGCCGATAATGGAGAAAACCTGGTTGCTCCCAATTGCATGCAGTGCCATGCCCAGGTTTTCGACAGCACACTGGTAATTGGTCTGGGAAACACCTTCATTGACTTTACTAATAGCCAGAAGCTGAATACACAGGGACTTGTAATGTTGGAAAACATGCTTAAAAATTCTTCTTCTTCCAAATATGAAGCAGCTCTTCCATTTATTAAGGTCACCAAAACGATAGGGCCGCTTTTGTCAACAAAAGTCAGGGGTGTAAATGCTGCCGACCGGTTGGCAGCTGTATTGGTCGCGCACCGCGACCCCGACACGTTTAAATGGATCGAGAAAGCGACAATGGAAATTCCCGAAGAGGTGATCCCTTCCGATGTTCCTGCCTGGTGGTTGTTGAAAAAGAAAAATGCCATGTTTTACAATGGCTTCGGGCGCGGCGACTTTGGTAGGTTCCTGATGGCTTCCAACTTATTAACCGTCAACGACACTTCAGAATCGAGGGATGTAGACAATCATATAAACGATGTATTGGCTTATATCCGTTCCCTGGAACCCCCAAAGTATCCTTTGCCAATTGATCAGTCACTTGCAAAAGGCGGCGAGGCGCTTTATATAAAAAGTTGTTCAAAATGTCATGGCAAGTATGGCGATAAGGAAGAATATCCAAATTTATTGATACCGCAATCCATCATAAAAACCGATTCGCTCTTATTTAAAAGCAACTACCAGAATCCGCAGTTTGTGGAGTGGTTCAACAAAAGCTGGTTTGCCAAAGGCGATCATCCGGCGCGTCTTGAACCGTTTAACGGTTACATTGCTCCTCCACTTGATGGTGTCTGGGTTACCGCTCCTTTTCTTCATAACGGATCAGTACCAACGATTGAAGCAGTTTTAAATAGTAAGCTGAGGCCTGCTTACTGGGAAAGAAATTTCAATCAGCCTAAATATGACTATGATAAATTAGGGTGGCAATATGAGCAAAAGGAGCAGCCCGGTGGTACTACCGTTTATAACACAAAGTTAAATGGGTACGGTAATTATGGCCATTACTTTGGCGACAAGCTAAGTAAAGAGGAGCGGAGGGCTGTTATTGAATACCTGAAAACCCTATAGGCATCAAAGCCTCGGCTTCCATGGAATCTCTTTTACTTCCATCTGGTGCCCGATATACCTGGCCAGTACAAATAAATAGTCGCTTAACCGGTTGAGGTATTTTATCACAATAGGTTCCAGGTATAGGTCATGTTCCTGCATATTTACACATAACCGTTCGGTTCTCCGGCAGACGCAACGCACAACATGAAGTGTTGAAACTGCCGGATGGCCACCTGGCAATACAAAAAATTTCATCGGGGGCAGCACATTGTGCATATTATCAATTTCCCTTTCCAGAAAAACGATGTCAGACTCTTTGAGGTCAGGGATCTTCATACTGGGTTCGCGTTCAGGATCGCATGCCAGGGAAGACCCGATAGTAAAAAGCCTGTCCTGTACCTCTCTCAAAACATTTTTTGCATGCTCGTCTTTTAAATGATCGGCGGCCAGCCCAATATAGGAATTCAGTTCATCTACAGTTCCATAGGTTTCAATGCGTAAATGGCTTTTTGGTACTTTTGTACCACCGATTAAACTGGTTTTACCAAGGTCGCCGGTTTTCGTATAAATTTTAAGTGACATAACGCATGCTCTTTGGATGAGGTATCAAAAAAATGTGGGTTATCAGAAGAACATCCAAATCAAATTTAAGTTTGAAAACGGTTACCCATAGTACGCCAGGGTAAATTGAATGGTTGTATCAGGACAGAACCGGAACCACATTCTTCCTTTTGTCGCTTTCTATAACACCATCCCGCAGCCGTACGATTCGGTGCGCATAATTGGCTATATCTTCTTCATGGGTAACCAGCACTACAGTGTTGCCGGAGGCCTGGATGGCACTAAAAATATCCATGATTTCCACCGACGTTTTACTGTCAAGATTTCCAGTAGGCTCATCCGCTAGTATAATAGAAGGATTATTGATCAGGGCCCTTGCAATGGCAACACGCTGGCACTGCCCACCGCTTAATTCGTTTGGTTTGTGATGGCTACGGTCTGCCAAACCTACCTTGTACAAAACCTCTTTGGCCATTTCATTTCTCAGCTTTTTAACTACACCGGCATAAATTAATGGCAATGCTACATTTTCAGCAGCGGTAAGGCGTGGCAGCAGGTTAAACTGTTGAAATACAAACCCGATTTCTTTGTTTCTTACGCCAGCCAAATCGTTGTCCGGCATTTTGCTTACATCGTGGTTGTTAAGAATGTAGGTTCCACCGGTCGGAGAATCAAGACAGCCCAGGATATTCATCAGTGTACTTTTACCTGAACCTGACGGCCCCATCAGCGCCACATACTCTTTCTTAAATATGTCGAGTGTGATGCCGTTGAGCACGGGAATCGCCTGCTTTCCCATAAAATAACTTTTCAAAACATTTTGCAGGTGAATGATGGGTAAGGTCATAATTGGTTCTTTTCTCCCGATTGTCTAGAAGGGTTTCGGATTACCTTGGGCACTTTGAAAAAGTTGTCGTCATTTGAAGGGGCATTTTGAAGCGCATCTATTTTTTGCATGGAACCCTGCACAATGTCTTCCCTGTAAATATCCATTGCTTCCGTCATATGTAATAGCGGTTCTACATCAGCGGTATCTACCTCATTTAATTTATCAACAAAGCTGATCATCTGCTGAAGGTCTTTCTTGATTTCTTCTTTTTCAACAGGGTTAAAAGTCAACCTGCTTAAATTGGCCAGATTGCTTATCATTTCATCGGTGACTTCCATTCGTAGATTTTAAGTCGAACAAAAATAACGGTTTAGCATGAATATGCATGATGAGTTATAGGTCGTGAATACCCGACGAATTCATTGTGAAAGGTTTGATTTAATTAACTCATCCTTCATAACTCATCACTCATCATTCAAAGTATGCCTATCTTCGTCGTCCTTATGAATGTAAGCAGGGAAATAGTGATGAGCGGCATCCGCCCGACAGGTTTTCTACACCTGGGGAATTACTTTGGAGCCGTACGCAATTATGTACGCATGCAGGAAGACTATGAGTGCTATTTTATGGTGGCCGACCTTCATTCACTTACAACGCATCCTGATACAGCCGCATTAAAAAAAAATGTATACCGGGTGCTTGCTGAAAACATCGCCTGCGGGTTAAACCCCAATAAAGCTGCATTTTATTGCCAGAGCCATATTCGTGAAACGACGGAACTTTACCTTTTCCTGAACATGCTGGCTTATAAAGGTGAGTTGGAGAAAACAACCACGTTCAAAGATAAGGTAAGGTCGCAACCGGAGAATGTAAATGCCGGCCTGCTGACCTATCCTGTTTTGCAGGCTGCCGACATCCTGCTACACCGGGCCTCATTAGTGCCGGTAGGTAAAGACCAGGAGCAAAACCTGGAGATGGCACGTACTTTTGCCAACCGTTTTAATCATCGTTATGGAAACATCCTCCCGGAGCCACAGGCTTTCAATTACGGAGCTGAACTTATAAAAGTTCCCAGTCTTGATGGTGTAGGCAAAATGAGCAAAAGCGAAAATCAATTGGCCACTCTTTACCTTTCAGATGATGATGCGCTGATACGTAAAAAAGTGATGAAAGCTAAAACTGACAGCGGGCCTGTTTCGCCCAATACCACCAAGCCGGACTATATTGAGAACCTTTTCCTGTTGATGAGATTAGTTGGCAGCTCCGAAGCGGTGCTAAAATATGAGGAAGACTATCAAAAATGTATTATCAGGTACGGAGACATGAAAAATCAATTGGCTGATGATTTGGTGAAATTCATTGCGCCCATTCGGGAAAAGGTAAACGCTATTCTTTTGGATGAACAGTATTTAAAAGAAGTAATGGAAATGGGCGCTGAAAAGGGACGTAAAAGTGCGGGTGCTACCATGCAACTGGTCAGGCAGGCAATGGGGCTCCACTACTATTAGTGAGCAAGGTGCCGCCAATTTATGACCACCGCTTCTGGAATAGTTATGCCGCCAGGCATAGCATATTGCAGTCGATTCCGTATGCATAATTATCTTTTAGTACTTAATAACTAAGAATGGCAAAGAACAAGAAACCGAAACATGTTGCAATTGCCGGGAACATAGGCGCCGGCAAAACTACCCTTACAGAAATGCTAAGCAAGCACTATAAATGGATACCGCAATTTGAAGATGTCGATCACAATCCTTACCTGAACGATTTCTATGAAGACATGCCACGCTGGAGTTTTAACCTCCAGATTTTTTTCCTGAACAACCGCCTGAACCAATTGCTTGATATTTATAAGGGTACCGAAACTGTAATACAAGACCGGACCATCTATGAAGACGCCCATATTTTTGCACCCAACCTGCATGAGATGGGACTTATGAGCAAAAGGGACTTTTCAAATTATTTCCAGTTTTTTCAAACTTTGGAAAAAATGGTTCAGCCTCCCGACTTGCTTATCTATTTAAAGGCGTCTGTTCCTACGCTGGTGGCGCAGATACAGAAAAGGGGCAGGGAGTACGAAGAAAATATCCGTTTGGATTATCTCAAAAGACTCAACGAATTTTATAACAAATGGACCGAAAGCTATAAGGAAGGGCCTCTACTTGTTATTGACGTGGATAAGAATAAATTCGCGGAAGACGAGGAGCACCTCGGAGAGATTATTGGAAGGATAGACTCACAATTGTATGGTCTGTTTTAGATCCGGTGATGAATGGTCAATGGTCAATGGTCAATGGTGAATGGTGAATGAGTGATGGGTTTTCACGCGCTCGTCTGCTAATTTGAGGTATAGGTATAACCGGAATAATTATCCAGCGCTGCAAGGTTACCGTTTATTCTTTCCAACCATATTTTTTGTTGTGTGTGATCACGGGAATGATCGGTCTGTCCGTCATATAAAGTTTGCATTTCTAACAAGCCTGCCATCACATTTTTGTAAATGGTATTTACATCTTTGCTAACGGAGTTGCCGTTAACCTGGTAAGCTTTGAGATCTTTATTAAGCTTCCTGGCGAAAATTTCCGCAATATCAAAATGTCCCTGCTCATGAGAAAGTATGTGGTCATTCTTAACACGGCCCCAGGAATTGATTTTGACAAAATTACAACTGATCTGGTAGGTGAGTGATTCGCCATTTGAGGAAAATTTCATCAGGATGCCGCTACTTGTCAAAGCGGCATTGGTTGCATTTGGTGGCGGGCTGGCTTTGAAATCGTTCCAGCTTAACCTGGGAAAAGCCTTCCATTGAATGGTGTTTTCATCCCCTTGAATGATTGCAGGAAAGAAGAGCAGCGCAGACAGTAATATACCAAGTAACATACATTGATCTTTTTATAATAACGCTCAGCAACCTGTGGCCTGTTTAATTCAAATCTTAATTTTTTTATAAAAAGCGCCAGGCATTTTTTTCACTGTTACTGACAAACCAATAGTATAATGCTGTAATCCCTTTTGGCATTATAGACAATCAAGTTACTTTGAATTTTAATTAGGCCATTATGAAGTAGTTAATTTGAATATATTGCATTTTATTGGAAAAATGAGTGCCATTCGACCATAATTGTCTTAGTTAGCCTAGCGATAAAGAAATACTATGAAATACCTCCCGTTAAATCCAGACCTGTTTGTACATAATCGTAGACGGTTTGTAGATAAAATGGAAACCAATTCCATTGCCATCTTCAATAGCAATGATGAATTGCCCACTAACGGCGACCAGCTTTACAGGTTCAAACAGAATGCCGACTTGTACTGGCTTACAGGTATTGAACAGGAAGAGTCGATGCTGGTGCTTTTTCCCGACAATCCAGATGCTAAATACAGGGAAGTATTGGTATTGGTAAGGCCAAATGAATTAAAGGAAAAATGGGATGGCCACCGCCTTCGGGCAAAAGAGGCCGAAGGCATTTCTGGAATTAAAACAATTGTTTGGCTGGATAATTTCGAGGGGCTGTTGCAGCCATGGATACATCTTGCTGACATCATCTACCTGAACACCAATGAAAATGACCGTAAAGCCAACCTGGTACCTGTTCGTGATTATCGCTACGCAGAAGAAATGCGAAAATGCTATCCACTTCACCAGTACAGGCGCAGCGCAAAAATAACGAAAGCCCTCCGTGCTGTTAAAACGCCGCTTGAAGTGGAAGTGATGCAACAGGCTGTTGACATAACTGAAAAGGCTTTCAGGCGCCTGTTAAAATTTATTGAACCAGGAGTATATGAACATGAAATTGAAGCGGAGATCTATCACGAATTCTTGAAGAACCGGGCAACCGGCCCTGCCTATTCAGGTATCATTGCCAGTGGTGACCGGGCAAGGACCCTGCACTATGTAAGTAATAACCAGGAGTGTAAGGAGGGTGAACTGGTTTTAATGGATTTCGGTGCCGAATACGGCGGATATTGCGCGGACCTCACCAGAACGGTGCCTGTTAATGGAAGGTTTTCTGAGCGTCAGAAAGAGGTGTACAATGCCTGCCTGCACCTGCACAATTTCGCGAAAAGTATATTGAAACCGGGGATAAGTATCGTTGACTATACTGACAAAATAGGTGAAGAGGCTACACAGCAGTTTTTGAAGATCAGCCTGCTGAAAGAATCGGATGTAAAGAATGAAGATGCTGACAACAGGGCTTACCGGAAATATTTATATCATGGCATATCGCACCACCTGGGAATTGACGTACACGACCTTGGTAGCCGCACTGAACCGATTGTTCCGGGCATGCTGTTGACCATTGAACCTGGTATTTATATAGAGGAAGAAAGAATGGGTGTCAGGATCGAAAACAATGTATGGATCACAGCAGACGGCAATAATGACCTGTTCAGGAACATACCTGTAACGGTTGAAGAAATTGAGCAACTGATGCAGCACCGCTAAAAGTGATGAATACCCTGAACCAAAACATTCCTGCGTGATCGGCAACACGTAAACACAAATACCGCAGGTAACAATATTGGCCTTATCAATAATTTTTCCGGATGAAACAAATTCCAAACATATTTACTTTGTTGAACCTGGTATTTGGTTGTTTTGCCCTTGTATTTGCCCTACAAACCGAAGCGATCAATATTTACCAGGGCGAAGACTTGTCGACAAGCTTCAATATCCCGGAAAAGTTGAATTATGCCGCTATTTGTATTGGCATTGCTGCGATAATAGATTTCCTGGATGGATTTATTGCTCGTTTGTTCAAAGCCGTTAGTGATATGGGCAAACAACTGGACTCTCTCAGCGATATGGTAAGTTTTGGCGTTGCACCTTCTGTTATCCTGTATCAATTTCTTCGCCTGAGCTTTATGCAGGAGGGCAATGCCTTTAATATTAGCCTGGTATGGTTGGTACCAGCATTTGTATTCGCTTGTGCGGGCGCTTATCGTTTGGCCAGGTTTAATCTTGACGATTTACAGTCATTGGGTTTCCAGGGTGTTCCGATCCCGGCGGCGGGCCTCGTGGTTGCTTCACTGCCCATCATCGCCCATTACAATTATATGGATGGTGCCGTTAACTCTCTTTTTTTGAACAGGTGGTTCCTGTATTCACTTATCATTGTTCTCAGTTATTTGATGATCAGCAAATTACCTCTGATGGCGCTTAAGTCTAAAGAGGTTGGCCTCAAGTCGAATATGCCTAAGATTGTTTTATTGATTTTATCAATCATGGCTGCTTTCTTACTGCAATGGTTAGCTGTTCCTGTCATCTTCGTCTGCTACATTGCCCTATCTTTAATGTTCAAAAATAAAGCAGTATGATTTTTTCAGTCCAGGTAAAAGTGATGCCTCTCAAGGAACTGTTAGACCCGCAGGGAAAAGCCGTAATGGGCAGCCTTGGCAATCTCGGTATAATTGGCATCACCGATGTGCGCATCGGGAAAAACATTACGTTAGAGGTGGAGGCGGTTTCAGTGGAAGCAGCTGCCGGCATTGCCGAAGAAGCATCAAGGCAATTACTATCTAACCCGGTAATGGAATACTTTGAAGTGGTAGTAACTGAGGGCCTTCGGCAGTCAGCTCCCTACTCAATAAAATAAACGTTTGTAACAACGGAATTTATCTTGACAAGTTTTCTGCTGTTAGCTGATAGCCTGTAAATTTTCCAAACTATTCCAATATGCTCTACCTCGTGCCTTCCCCCATTGGCAACTTGCAGGATATTACTTTTCGGGCTATTGAAATATTGAAAAAGGTTGACCTGGTTCTGGCGGAAGACACGCGCACTTCGTCTCATCTTTTGAATCATTACCAGGTAAATAAGCCCCTGTCTCCCTATCACCAGCACAACGAACATAAGATTTTGCATCACCTGGTAGACCAGCTGCAAAACGGTAAAATGATAGCTTTGTTGACTGATGCGGGTACTCCCGGAATATCTGACCCGGCTTTTCTTCTGGTGCGTGAATGCGTGAAAGCGGGCATCCCTGTTGAATGCCTGCCTGGTGCAACGGCCTTTGTTCCCGCGCTGGTGAACAGCGGACTCCCTATCAACCGTTTTATTTTCGAAGGTTTTCTGCCTTTAAAAAAAGGAAGGCAGACTTTGTTGAAGCTGTTGGCGGAAGAAGAGCGTACCTTGGTTTTTTACGAATCTCCTATGCGGCTGGTTAAAACGCTGGACGACTTTATTCCATATTTTGGTGCCGAACGTTCCTGTTGCGTTAGCAGGGAGCTTACTAAAATCTTTGAAGAGAACAAACGTGGAACCCTTCAGGAAGTAAGCGATTATTTCAAAGAAAAAACGGTGAAAGGCGAGATAGTTATCGTAGTGGCAGGTAAGTAAGTGGCATCTTTGAAGGTGCTGGAAAGAGTAACCGCAAGGAAACCATGGAGAGAACGCGAAGTTCGCAAAGGAAGAACCGCAAAGTATTTGCACCTGGCGCAAGTTCTCCAACGGGCTTCACGCAGGAATAGTTAAATACAAAGAATTGCCCGTTGGACAACTTGCGCCCGCATAAGACCCGGCAGACCCGCCAGGCACAAGTCGTTCATCGGCCATTGCTTAAAGACTAAAAGGTTTACGAAATTATACTTGCCTCCTTTCCGCCGATGAAACACTTGCGCCAGTGATGCGCTTGCCGGCAGGAACGTGTGTTGCCTGGAAGCAATACCTGGCGCAAGTCGTTCACAACTTGTGCCCGCGTGAAGGAAGCTACATTTCCATTTCAGGCACCTCCCCTTCAAT
>JBBJOD010000570.1:0-3340 GCA_037721715.1 Chitinophagaceae bacterium
AAGCACAACAGATTTTTGAAAAGTACTGGAGTTTCAACCGGGGCTATATCGGCAAAGTCTACGATTCTGTGTTTATAAAAAAAAGTCTTGCGGTTTGGGAGATAGGAGCAGGAGCTAATATGGCTTTCCGTAAATCTCTTTTTGAACAAGTGGGTTACTTTGATGAAAGACTGGATGTAGGTGCAGCGGGGTGTAGCGGTGATTCTGAATTTTGGCACCGTATTCTTTTTAATGGATTTACTATCGTTTATAGTCCGAGGGCAGTAGTTTACCATGAACACCGGAAAGAAATAAATGATTTGAAAAGTCAGCTATTTAATTACATGCGCGGTTTCGCTGCAGCGGCACTGATTCAACACAATCAGGATACAAAGGCAGGATACAAGCAACACCTGTACAAGGGTTTGCCCCGCCATTATATCGGCCAGTTAAATAAAGGATTTCCCGGGTATGCATTTAATTATGTTACCGTGTTCAGTGAAATACAAGGTCTTATCTCCGGCATTTTGTTTTTCCGGAAAAACAGAAATAAACCAGCTCACACTTCATTTTAAATTATTGGCTTTGACGCACCAATCGCCGTTGCATGATCTTGTTTCAATAATAATCCCATGTTATAATCATGGCAATTACCTGGGAGAGGCTATTGAAAGTATCATAGCACAAACCTACAGGCATTACGAGATCATCGTTGTAGATGATGGTTCTACTGATGATAGTAAGGCGCAGGCGTTGAAATATGAAATAAATTACGTTTTCCAGTTAAATCAGGGCTTATCAGCTGCACGTAACACCGGCATCAAACACAGTAAGGGCAAATACCTTGTTTTTCTTGACGCAGACGACTTATTGTTTCCAGATGCCTTATCGATTAATCTGCATCAACTTAAACAAAACCAACAGCTGGCATTTGTTCATGGTGCTTACCATAAAGTTTTTGAGAAGGGCTCAAGAATAGAAAAAGGCAAGGTCTTAAAGATAGAAGATTATTATCGACAGCTTCTGCATGGTAACTACATTGGTATGCATGCAACAATTATGTACCAGAGATGGGTATTTGATTTCTTTCTTTATGATGTATCATTGAAAGCATGTGAAGATTATGATATATATTTGAAGATAGCCCGCCAATATCCTATTGCACATCATGGCGAAATGATTGCAGTGTACCGCATACACGGTTACAACATGTCTGGTAATTTAGCGCTCATGCTTGAAACTGCACTGATTGTACTTAAGCGTCAACAGGATGTCCTGGTTAACGCAGCTGAAAAAAGCTGTTATATGTCCGGACTTGATTTTTACAAGAACTACTATTGTAGCCAGATTTTTGACAAGCTTCTTTACAACTTGTGTTGGATGAATGACTACAAAAACAAAGAAGATGAAATCTATACTATCAAGAAATATAGGATAATACTTTATTTCAAATTAAGATTTATAAGTATCTCCATGACGATTAAAGCACATATCAAGAACAGAGCCCCGGGTTCTCTTGTTAAAATGCTTAATAAAACAGGGAGCATGATAGATTTGGTAAGGGGCAAGAAGAAAGTCAATATGGGTGACTTTAACCGCATAACTCCTTTTAGCACAAATTTCGGTTACGAGCGGGGAGGACCAGTAGACAGGTATTACATAGAAAATTTTTTACAACAAAATGAGTTAGACATTTTTGGAAGAGTGTTAGAGATTGGTGATAATGAATATTCGCTGCGTTACGGCGGATCAAAAATTACCAAAAGTGATATCTTACACATTAGTGAAGAGAATAAGAAAGCTACATTTATAGGCGATTTAAGCGATGCGCCCCATCTTCCAGATGACAGTTTTGACTGCATTATTCTTACTCAAACATTGCAATTCATCTATAACTACAAGGCCGCCTTGCATACCTGCTACCGCATATTAAAACCTGGTGGTAGCCTGATGATGACAGTGCCAGGTATCAGTCATATCGATCATGGGGAATGGAGAGACAACTGGTTTTGGTCCTTCACGAAAAGTTCAATAGTAAAAGTGTTATCCGAAGTTTTTCCACCTGAGAAATTACTTATTGAAACGCATGGCAATGTTTTAGTAGCAGCAGCTTTTTTATACGGCCTTGGTCTTCCAGAACTAAGAAAGGAACAGATGGATCTTACAGACCCGCATTACCAGGTGATTATTACAGCAAAAGCCAGTAAACCACTGTAAATTGATATTACAGCGGATAACAAAAATACGAAGCGTCTTTAAAAAGAAGGCTGTGGTACTAATGTATCATCGTATCGCCACCCCCCTGTCTGACCCGTGGCAGCTTGCGGTAAGTCGAGAAAACTTCAGCCAGCAACTGGAAGTGCTTCAAAAGCTGGGAACGGTAGTACCTGTAAAAGACCTGGTTGTTTCACTTAAAGAAAATAAGATTTCACGCAACACTATCAGCATCACCTTTGATGATGGTTACCGTGATAATTATTTTTTAGCTAAGCCTTTACTTGAGAAACATAATTGTGCTGCAAGCTTTTTTATAACTACGCATAGTATAAACCGGGAGCAACAGTTTTGGTGGGATGAATTAGAAACCATTCTCCTTCATCACAAAGAATTACCTGCAAGTTTTTCCATGTTGTTGAATGGAGAAAACATTTCAAAGTCACTTGCTAATCATGGTGTCTTGACTCCTGACGAACAGCTTGTTCACAAAACCTGGGTATGGCCAGGGCAACCACCCAGCCCCCGATGTGAATTATATCTCCTGATATGGGAGCGATTGCGGCCACTACCTTATGAAAAAATTGAAACGGTACTCGATCAAATCAGGCACTGGGCCGGGGTTGATAAAGTGGGAAATGCGGATAGCTTCCCGATGAATTTATCGCAAATCAATCTCATTGCAAATCATCCTTTATTCGACATTGGCATTCATACCCTTACTCATCCCGCTTTGGCAAGCCATTCATATCCTATTCAACTCAAGGAAATTTCGGATTGCAAATATTTCCTGGAAAATGAATTTGGCCAGACGAACAATATCATTGCCTATCCATATGGCGATTACAATGAAACCACACTGCAGGTTGTTCAGGAGCTAAAGTTAGCAGCGGCATTCACTACCCGTCAAAAGCATATTGATAACCGGGAAGACATTCACCAGTTGGGAAGGTTCCAGGTAAGCAACTGGAATGGAGAAGTGTTTGAAGAAAAACTTCACCAATGGTTTAGGACTTACTGAACAGGAACGGCGGTAAAATTAATTTCTACAGGCAACACCATTTTTTTTCGTTCTAGATAATTTTCTCAAGCAAAAGCCCCGTCATTTTAGTTACGGGGCTTTTTTGGTGTTAGGGATTATTTTGTT
>JBBJOD010000080.1:0-12540 GCA_037721715.1 Chitinophagaceae bacterium
AAGGGAAATCTCATCTTGACCGGGCCGGTTGATGAGGTTCTGGTAAATGAGGACGTAGTTGAATTAAGCAGTTCGGATAATAAGTCACTGTTGGAAGTGCTTAAAGGGTTCCCGGGATCTACTACGGTAAAGTACCACGACAACCACGTTCAACTGTTATTTGGCAATGGCCTGGCCACCCTTGAACAGGTAAACAGGTTTTGCTTCGAAAAAGGTATTGTACTAAATCATTTGCAATTAAAAAAGAAAAGCCTGGAAGCAAAATTTTTCGAGTTAACCGATACCAGTGAAGCGGACAATTGATTGTTTGATGGCTTTTTTGCAATAAGTTTTTATCCTAAAATATATCATGTTCCACGTGTTAAAAATTGAGTGGCTGAAAGTAAAATACTACCGCACTTTCTGGATCTTGTTGCTAATTACTGTAGTGGCGATGCCTGCTTTCAATTATGTTGTTTATGATTTAATGAATAACAGCTTTCCCAAAGTAAATGGCAAAAGTTTACTTGGCAGCCCCTTTGCGTTTCCGGACGTCTGGCAAACTGTTGCCTGGAATTCAGGTATGCTACTAATTATACCGGCTATACTGGTTATCACTTTAACTACCAACGAATTCACCTATAAAACACATCGCCAGAATGTTATTGACGGTTTAAGCAGAAACCAGTTTGTAAATGTAAAAATGCTGGAAGTGCTGATGTTTTCCATTTTAGTAACTGCAATAGTCTTTACAACAACCCTTGCTTTCGGATACCTGGCGAATAAACCGCAGCCAGGTATTTCAGCTTTCCAGGACATTCGCTTTACCGGTTTCTTTTTTGTAGAAATGTTATCATATACCATGATCGCCTTTCTTATCTCCATGCTCGTTAAAAGGGCAGGCCTCGCGATGGGCATTTTTTTTATCTATATGATCCTGGAACAGTTTGTCGTAGCCTTTTTAAGAACCCGGTACAAGGTTAAAATCGTAGACTTTTTACCGGAAGAAGTAACCGATATGCTCATTCAGCAACCTTATGCAAAAAAGCTACTGTCCGGGGGAGACAAACTAAGGCTATGGGAGAGTAATATTCCTGTTTATCTATTAGTTGCTGCGGTGTACATACTCTTATACAGCCTGTTTACTAATTGGAGGTTTAGGAAAAGTGATATCTAAATAATTAGTATGAAAAAGTATGTTGTGTTGATACTGGTGAGTTTTTTTTCAACTGGTTCTTTTGCTCAAAACCCGGTAAGTACCATAAAAGGGCAAGCCATGGAAATGGCGAAAGCGCTTTTAAGGAAAGACTTTCCAGCTTTCACAAAATACATGCATCCCAAGGTAATTGAAATGGCGGGCGGTAAAGAGAAAGCCATCCGTCGGATGGATACCATAAACAATATGGCCGGCCAGTTTGGGGCGGAAGTCACTAAGATTCTGATAGGCACTCCTGGCTCAATAGTAAAATATAAAAAAGAAATGCAGGTGACGTTGCCACAAACCACGGAAATGAAAACCGGCTTTGGCAACCTGTCGATAGAAACAACCCTCATTGCTATTTCCAAAGATGGGGGCAAAAACTGGATGTTTATTGACACCTCTGTTTACAATCTTAAAGATCTGCAGAAAAACATGCCGGAATTGAGTCCGAACCTGGTGGTGCCCCCGGCAAAGCCGCCGAAGTTCACACCGAATCAGTGATGAGCTTTCGGATGTCGGGTTTTGGTTATCGGGTACCGGGTTTGGCAAAGATAGAAATGACTAACATTACTGAACCCTGTTGCAAATTATTCTTAAGTGGAAGACCTGCCAGGTTTTTACTCTATTTGTAAACTTGCCACATTGACTAAAATAGGTACTGCCCAGGCGCCCGGATGGCAAAATACTCAACACCCGATACTCAAGACCCGATACCCTGCTAGCTACTCCCTCAACAAATCATTCAACGCATTTTCAATGGATGGAAAAATGAAATTGAAGCCGGCTTTGCGAATCTTATCACAACATACCGTAGCACTCTTTAAAACCTCTTCCTTCATTTCACCCAGCATAATTTGCAGTACGAAAGATGGAACATGCATTGGAACATAGAAGTTTTTCTTATAGCACTGCGCCAGTCGAATGGTCAATTCTTTATTGCTTACGGGTTTAGGTGCAACTGCATTGAACGCGCCGCTTACCAATTCATTTTCAATGGCATAAAGATACATACGGCAGAGATCATCAATATGTATCCAACTGATTACCTGCTTTCCATTACCTAGAATACCGGCGACGCCAAATCTGACTGGTTTTTTAAATTCCGGGAACGCCCCTCCTTCCTTGCTAAGAACGATGCCGGTCCGGAATTTAACCAGCCGGATACCTGACAATGCCACCGGTTCAATGCTTTCTTCCCATAGCTTGCAGGTTTCTCCCAAAAAGCCGCTATCCGGGAGATCCGTTTCTACAAATGGCTTGTTCGACGGAATGGAACGATCAGCTCCATACCACCCGATAGCGGATGCACTTAACACAGCTTTCACATGATGGTGGTTCTCTTTTAGCCCTTTCACCAGCAATGCGCTGCTTTGAATGCGACTGTCAACTATTTCGCTTTTTCTCTTTGCCGTCCATCGTTTATCTGCAACACCAGCACCAGCCAGGTGAATGATAAAATCTGCCTGTTTGATCGCTTCTGCATCTATAGCCTGGCTTTTTATATCCCAGGCAGCAAACTTCACCCCCGGTAAACTTTCATGACTAATGGCCGGGTTAACAACCTGTGCGTTACCGGCGTTTTTATCGCGAGTAAGTACAATAACGTCGTAACCATTCGAAATAAGCATTTTAGATAAAGCATTTCCTATCAAACCCGTACCACCGGTGATTACAATTGTAGGCATGTCAATTTTATTTTTACATACTGGTTAACAGCAAACATCTCTATAGGTTAAATTAATAAATCCCATAGTGGCTAATTCTTTTCTATATGCAATTGGTCAAGGGTGTACAAACTTCTACACAAAAAAGCCCCCCGGCAAATCGGAGGGATCGGGTTCGCACTGCAATCACCAGCCGGTGTTACAGTTAATCAGGTTTTTTTCCATCAAGGAAAGTATTGATTGTACTGATCTGGGTTTTATTATTTTCATCGGGTTTTACAGTATAGTTGCTGTAAAAATTTTCTACATTATTCACCGTATTGTACAGCTCCAGGTTTCGGCGAATGTACGCTGGAACGGTATCAAATTCATTGGTAGTGTCTGAACCGCTGATATTAAACGACAGGTTCCGGAGTTTTTGCACACGCTCCGATGCGCGGCGCGTTTGTTGGTCTACTTAATCAGTTAACGGTAGTGCATCGGGTGCCGGTACGTTGTTGTCCGATGAAACTGGCAGATCTTCTGCTATTACTTCTTCTTTGATAATAAGTTGCATTTCTAAAATTGGCTCTTCTTCCTTCTGAACCGGTTGATCATCGGCTTGCTTTAAGGTAACCGGTTGCAGTGCCACCGGCTCTGAATAAATATTGGCTGGTTTTGCCAGGTAGCCGCCTGAAACAGGACTCACTGCATTTGGCGGATTCTTTGAGAACAACGTTCCTTTATCATAGGCGGGATCAACCACTTCTCCCTTTGCTATAATTTCAGCCTGCAAAGGTTTCGCAGGTTCAGGTGGCAGTTGGGCGGCGACAGGTGCTTTAACTAGCTCTTGAACTACCTGCACTGGCTCTGGTTCGGCTAACAAAAATCTTTCGATCATCACCTCCGCTTTTGCCGTCTTTACCGGCTCTTCTTCAACGAACATTACCATAGGCTTGCGTGAAGCTGGTTCAGTTTCCGAGAGGGTAGGCATTAACGCGTCGGTTTGCAAAGGGCTTTCTTCCTGTTTCGCCTTTATTTGCCTGGAGCTCTCCTCCTGTTTAACCCTTATCTCCCTGGAACTTTCTTCCTTTTTAACATTCATCTCCCGAAGCCTTTCTTCCGGTTTAACCTTCCTCGCCCAGGGGCTTTCTTCCTCTTTCACCTTTAGCTCCCTGGGCCTTTCTACATGGGGCGCAGTTTGCTTTTTAAATTCTACGGGAGACACAGACTGCTTGAAAACCCTCTGTTCTTCGGCAGGTGCATCCAACGTCATGATAACCTTTTCTTCCTTTCTAGGCTCAGGCACTATCTCCGGTTTTTTATAGAAAGGTGTTTTATGTTCAAAACCTGTAGCTATCAGCGTAATTCCGATCTTTCTTTCCAGGGTATTATCATAACCAAGTCCAAGTATTACATCTGTGTCTTCTCCGGCATGGCTAAGCAGGTAGTTCTGTATAACCTCCACTTCATCCATAGTAAATTCATGATCTCCCTCAGATGAGTTGATATTGATCAGTATCCATTTGGCCCCCCTGATATCATTATCATTGAGCAACGGAGAATTTAAAGCTTCCTCGATTGCCTGCTGGGCCCTTGTATCTCCCTCAGCTACAGCGCTTCCAAGAATTGCCACACCTCCGTTACGCATTACAGTGCACACATCCGCAAAGTCAACGTTTATCTGGCCGGTACTATTGATCACGTCTGTAATGCATTTGGCTGCTGTTGCAAGGACGTTGTCTGCTTTTGCAAAGGCATCTTTCATTTTCAGGTTGCCAAACTGGTGGCGTAATTTATCATTGCTTATTACCAGCAGCGTGTCAACGTATTGCTTCAGCTGATCAATTCCTTCTTCTGCCTGCAGTTGGCGTTTCTTACCTTCATAAGCAAAAGGCGTTGTAACAATCCCTACCGTCAATATTCCAAGGTCTTTACATATCTTAGAAATAATAGGGGCGCCTCCCGTTCCGGTTCCACCACCCATACCAGCGGTGATAAAGGCCATTTTTGTATTTACTTCCAGAATGCGTTTTATTTCTTCCAGGCTTTCTTCTGTTGCCTGTTTGCCGATCTCCGGATTTGCCCCCGCACCCAAACCCTGTGTAAGATGTGGCCCCAGTTGAATTTTATTAGGCACATGACTTTGAGCGATTGCCTGCGCATCTGTATTACATATAATGAAATTCACACCTTCAATATTTTGACTGAACATGTGATTTACAGCATTGCTTCCACCACCGCCCACACCTATTACTTTAAGTATGGATGATTTTTCTTTAGGCAAATCAAAGTGTATCATAGTTGCTAATTTTTGTCTCTTCCAAATGCCGTTCATTTCAGCTCCTGAATGAGATAGTTTTTTTAATAATTGATTAATAGCTTAAATACATGGTATTCATAGGTGCTTGTCTTCCTCTTCTTTGAACAGATCGATGATTCCATCTTTAAATTTACCCCAAAAATCTTTAAGGCCTCTCCTGTTCCTTACCTTCTCGGGGCTAATGGACTCTTCGCCGGCAAATGGAAGTGTTTCCGGCTGTTCTGTCTTCTTAAGGTTATCTGGAATCTCCATTTTCTTAAAGTTACTTTCAAATTGCTTTCGGTGATGTTCATAATCACTGTAACCTTTTAAAATCAGTCCAATACAGGTTGAATAAGTCGGCTTTGCCAATTCTTCAATATGGCCACCGGCAAGGTGCTCATTCGGAAATCCAATCCTGGCATTAAGTCCTGTTGCATACTCGGTAAGTTGAATCAGGTGTTTCAACTGCGAACCACCCCCGGTCAACACAATGCCACCATTTAACATGCGGTTATCGAGCCCAACCTGTTTCAAATGGTAAGATACAAAGTCCATGATCTCCGACATGCGTGCCTGGATAATATTGGCAAGGTTCTTTACACTGATCTCTTTTGCCGGCATACCTCGCAGGCCGGGAATAGTTATGAATGCATTGGCCCTGGCTTCATTTGAAAGTGCAGAGCCGAACTGCACTTTCATTTGTTCCGCCTGGGTTTTTAGAACACCCAGTCCGGTTTTGATATCTGTGGTGATGTTTTCTCCCCCAAACGGAATCACCGCGGTGTGCTTTAAAATGCCTTCATAAAATACAGCCAGGTCAGTAGTACCTCCGCCAATATCCACAATAGCAACACCAGCTTCCATATCTTCTGCTGCCATTACTGCACTTGCCGAAGCCAAAGGCTGCAATACCATGTCCTTTGTATTTAAGCCGCTTTTTTCAACAGCACGGTTTATATTTCGGATGGCATTTTTATCGCCTGTAATTATGTGAAAGTTTGCTCCCACTTTCACACCTCCATATCCGATGGGGTTTGGAATATTCTGAAAATTATCAACAGTGAACTCCTGCGGAATAACATCAATAATCTGGTCACCCGCCGGAATATAGGTTTTGTACTGGTCAGCGATTAGCTGGTCGATCTCCCGCTGGCTGATTTCTTCGCTATTATCGTGCCGTACAATATCTCCCCTGGTTTGTAAACTTTTGATGTGATGTCCGGCAATGCCAACATATACTTCTGTGATTTCGAGATTCGGGTTAGATGAATAGCAATTGTCTAATGCTACCCTGATTGCCTTGATGGTTTCATCAATATTCAGCACCTGGCCATGCTTTACACCATTTGAATTCGCCCTGCCAAATCCAAGTATTTCAAGTTTGCCAAATTCATTCTTTCGACCGGCTATGGCAGCAATTTTCGTAGTGCCAATATCGAGTCCTACGATAATAGGTTGTTCGCTGTTCATAGTGATTGTATGTTTTGTTGTTGTTGTGATTTAAAATCTTTCCTGGTTATTCTATCTCCTCTTTCTTCATTACCGCTTTTGGTGTTTGCCGCTCGCTCTGGAACTGCCCGGTGCCCTTTTTCGGTGCAATAAGCGGGGGTACTTCTTTCATCAACGGCATGCCGCTTTTTTTTGCAGCGACTTTTACAACCTGCTTTTTATGAACAGGTGTATCAGCATGGCCTCTGTACATCTTCTGTGATGTTGAATCAGGCCTGGATATTTCCAAAAGGGTTACTTCAGGAAAATAGTTAGAATCTTCGTACACCTTTCTGCCCTCTTCAATCATTTTATTGATATTTTTTAAAGCCTGCACCGAATCTATTTTGCCAACAGATCCTTTCTTTGTTCCTACTACCTGGTTGCTATACTGAACGCTGATCCGGCTGTATTTGTCGAAACCGACCTTGCTAAGTACCTGGCTGTAAAAATCGAATAGTCTCCTGAATTTGCTAACACAACTATCGCCGTTTCCGAATTGAATCACATGGCTGCCAACAGTTGGTATCATTTCGAAATTCTTATCGGGCGTTATCGCAACTTGTGCAATCTGGGCCATCCAAAAAGGGTCCGTCAATATCTGTATGCTAACTACTTTAATATTTTCCAATAATAGGTTATCTAACGATGGTAACCGATTCTTACCTGCCGGGTATCCCGTGAAAACCGGGATCTTTACATAAATCTTGTCGCTTAATGGCAACCTGTTTCTACTGCTGTCAATATAAAAAGAGTGACCATCAGTTGTAAATATCCGGGCTACCGGCTCTTTTTCAATTATATTGACATGCAGTAACAGGTTGTTATCAAAAAATAATTCCGCATCTGCTACCCAAATGTTCCGTTCCAATAAGGCCTCTAGTTCATGAAGATTGAAACCAGCGATGGTTTTGCCTTCCGGCTTATCCGCTCCGCCTTTGCCAATGATCTTAATTATCTCCAGCTTGTTCAGAAAATAGAATTTTTTTACACCGCTGATTGAGATTTGCAATCCCTTGCAGGTTTTCCGGTTCTTTACACCAACAGCTGCAATTAACAACGCCACTACCCCAGACCCCAATACGAGCCAGAGTAACAGTAATAGAACTCTTTTAATATTTTTTTTTATGTTCATTTAAAGATGCGTTGGCATACGGCTTCACCACCCTGTTTCATTCAAACATTTTTTTTATGACTGGCACCAACGAATCTATATCGCCGGCACCTGCTGTTATTAATACTTCACCAAATTCCCCGCTCATGCCAGGTATGAAACGCTCCTCAATGTATTTCAGGCATTCATCCCTGTTGAGAACCTTTTTATGGTTGTTTTGCATTTCAGCAAGAATCATCCGGCTGCTTACGCCCTCTATGGGTTGTTCTCTTGCCGGGTAAATGGGCAGCAAAATTACCTCGTCTGCCAGGTCGAGACTTTCTGCAAATTCATGCGCCATGTCTTTTGTCCGGGAAAAAAGATGCGGCTGAAAAATTATAGTAAGCTTCCTGCCATTGAATAAAGTCTTGGCGCCTCCAAGCAGTGCTTTTAGTTCTTCGGGGTGATGCGCATAGTCATCAACAAAAATGATCCGCTCACTTTTAATGATGTACTCGAACCTACGCTTCACTCCACTGAATGCTTCAACCGCATCCTTTATCAGGTCACTATCAATTCCTAATTCATGAGCAACAGCAATAGCTGCAACGGCATTTTCTACATTGTGCAGGCCACCCATATTGAGCACCACATTCCCGACCCTGTTATCCTTCATCATCACATCAAAAATGTAACTGCCGTCCTTCATCTGCATGTTAACCGCATAAACATCCGCAAAGTCATTTTGCAAACTGTAGGTGATTATTCTTTCAGCCAACAATTTCCTTCTACGTTTCAAGCCATACTTACATACAAGCAGGCCGCCAGGTTTCAAGTTCTGTGTGAAGTCGATGAAAGCTTGTTGAAATGCTTCTTCTGTACCATAAATATCAAGGTGATCAGCGTCCATTGCGCTAATGATGGCAATATTGGGATGAAGCCTCAGGAAACTTCTGTCGTATTCATCTGCCTCGATAACACACACATTGCGTTCATTGCTCCAGAAGTTTGTGTTATAATTTGTCGCAATTCCTCCCAAGAAAGCATTGCAGCCATAACCGCTGTGGCGCAGTATATGTGCTACCATTGTGCTGATTGTTGTTTTGCCATGTGTGCCCGCTACACAAATATTAAAAGTGCCATCACTGATAAGCGCCAGTACTTCACTTCTTTTCAAAACGTTGAATCCATTTTTCTGATAATACTGAAGTTCCTGGTGGTCGGCAGGAATTGCTGGGGTATATATCACCAGTTGAACGTCTAGGGGTAAAGCACGGGTGTCTTCTTCATAATGTATCAAAATTCCACTTTCTTCGAGGCTTTTCGTTAAAGGCGTCGGTGTTTTATCATAGCCACTCACTTCAATATCTTTCGATTGGAAATACCTTGCCAACGCACTCATGCCGATACCCCCGATACCGATGCAGTACACTTTTTCTATGTTACCTAATTTTACCAATACTATTGATTTTAAATATAACTAAACGCTTAAACGAACTGCTTCGAAAGACCCATCTTTACTTTTCCTAAAAATTTACTTCTTAGCACTTTCACTAAAATCAGTATGACGCTATACATTTATTGATAGTAAAATTTCTTCCGCTAACCTGGTATCCGCATCAGTGAAAGACATTTTATGAATGTTATCTATCAGTACTTTTTGCAGATCTTCATCTTTGGCCAGTGCTATGATTGCAGGTACCAGCTTCTCTTTTACTTCGTAGTCAGCAATCATCATCCCGGCATTTCCAGTAACCAGCGTTTGTGCATTAACGGTTTGATGATCTTCCGCTGCAAAAGGATAAGGCACAAATACTACGGGCTTGGCCATTACACATAATTCAGCAATGGCCATGGCACCGGCACGCGATATAACTACATCTGCTGCCGCCAGCGCGTAATGCATATCTGTTATGAAATCACCTACCCAAATATTCTTCTTGCCCTCCGCAATTTCTCTTGCCTGGTTGATGTATGTTTTGCCCGTTTGCCAAATCAATTGAAGCCCGTTACCGGCGAATGCGTCAATACTGCCTGCAATGGATTCGTTGATACTGAGCGCCCCAAGGCTTCCACCGATTGATAGAACCGTTTTACAGCCGGCATCCAGCCCAAAGAAACGGATACCCGCATCACGCGTCACCCTGGATGCTGCGATACTTGCACGTACCGGGTTGCCGGTAATTACGATTTTTTCTTTTGGAAAGAATTTTTCCATGCCGGCATTGGCGACAAATACTTTGATCGCCTTTTTACCCAGGAAAGTATTTGACTTGCCGGCGAAAGAGTTAGACTCGTGAATGAATGTGGGTATACCTTTTGACTGGGCATACCGCAGTACGGGATAACTTGAATACCCGCCTACACCCACCACCGCGTCTGGCAGGAAATCACTCATAATGTTTCGTACCTGTATAAAGCTTTTTACCAGTTTAAAAGGCAAAGCAATATTTTTAATCAAAGAACTCCTGTTAAAGCCGGCTATATCAAGGCCTTGTATGGTATATCCTGCCTGTGGCACTTTTTCCATTTCCATTTTACCAGTAGCTCCCACAAATAATATTTCTATACCTGGGCTTAGCCTGGAAAGAGCATGTGCGATTGCAATAGCAGGAAAGATATGTCCACCGGTACCTCCGCCGGCTATGATCACTTTCTTACTGATTGGCAAATCGTTCATAGTGTATTATTTAATTTTGATTTTCTTAAATCAAAACTCCCCTATCGGCAGGTCTGCCTGGGCCTCTTTACGAAGCTTCGCAGCCTTGCCTTCCAATTGCTCAACATTTCTTGCCACGCTTAATATTATACCAATGGCAAGGCAGGTAAACAAAAATGAACTGCCTCCCATGCTTACCAGGGGCAAGGTGATTCCGGTAACAGGAAATAGGTTAACATTAACTGCCATATTCGTCAGCGCCTGTATTACCAGCGTAAAACTTAACGCTAGTGCCAGGAAAGCGCCAAATGCGTATGGGCATTTACGAAAGATCCTGATGCTTCGAAATAGAAAAATCAAATAAATAAAAAGGATAAAAGCTCCTCCAAGCAGTCCATATTCCTCTATGATGATGGCAAATATGAAATCAGAATAAGGATGTGGAAGAAAGTTTCGCTGCTCACTATTCCCGGGTCCTACCCCCATCCAACCACCTTTGGCAATGGCTATTTTTGCCTGGTTTATCTGGTAGTTGTCTTCATTATCCATATCCTTTCCTCCATAGATAAAATTATCAACCCTGTTTACCCAGGTGCTAACTCTTGAAAAAAGCCTTGAACGCTCCAATGTTTTGGATCTTTCGCCATCATTGATTTTGTGCTGGTAGATGGCCGTCAATACCAGCATCATTACAGGAATTATTGCTATCGCTATTGTGAGCAAAAGGTGCTTTTCGCTTGCTCTTCCGATAAATAGCAATAACAGGCTAGTGGCACCAATCAGCAAAGCATTTGATAAGTTAGCAGGGGCGATTAAAATACATACTATAGCAATCGGCAATATAACGGGAAGAAAGCCCTTTTTAAAATTCTTAATCACATCCTGTTTTTTACTGAGCAACCTGCTAACGTACATGAATAAAGCAAGTCGTGCCAGGTCGGATGTTTGAAAGGTTAAGCGGATGATCGGCAAACGTATCCAGCGGCTGCCTTCATTTAACCTGACGCCAAAAAACAGTGTATAGATAAGCAGCGGTATCACAATTAGAAAAAGTATCAATGAAACCCTTGAATAAAGGGTATAATTTACCCGGTGCGCAAAATAGATAACCGCAATACCCAATGCAATAAAAGCGATCTGCTTAAAAAGGTATGACTCGGTGCTTTTGCTCATCCTGTATGCAAGGGTACCTGTTGAACTGTATACCACCAGTAATGATACTATCGCCAGCACCACCACCAGGGCCCAGATCACTCTATCACCTTTTGTTCTATATAAGATGCTATCCATTTCGTTTTCGGCTTAAAGCGGTCGGCTGTCAGCGATCAGCTTTTAGCCTATTGATTAATTATTTTATCTGCTATATTCAAATCTGGTCGGTTTTTCGAATTTGTTTTACCTTTTGGTGAATCATGGCCAAAGGCTGACAGCTGATTGCTGACAGGTTAATGCCTTACAAATCCATCACGGCATCTTTGTACTGCCTGCCCCTATCTTCATAATTCCTGAAAAGATCAAAACTTGCACAGGCCGGACTCAACAATACTACATCGCCCTTACCGGCAAGCAAATATGCACAACTTACTGCCTCGGCAGCACCGCCCGTATCAACAATGCGCTCAATAGATTGATCGAAGGCGTCATGAATGTTTTGGTTATCGACACCCAGGCAAACGATTGCTTTTACTTTCTCGATAACAAGGTCTTTAATAAGTGAATAATCATTCCCCTTATCAATACCACCCAGTATGAGTATGGTAGGTTTTGTCATGCTTTCAAGTGCATACCACGTTGAGTTGATATTGGTAGCTTTGCTATCGTTAATGAATTCGACACCCCGCACAGTGGCCACTAATTCCATCCGGTGCTCCAGTGATGTGAATGATTGTATGGCTTCGCGTATCTTTTCCTTCCTTAAATCGAGAGTCAATGCCGCAATGCCCGCCGCCATTGTATTGTATTGATTGTGTTTACCCCGCAACGCAAAGTCGTAAATGCTTGTTATAAACGTTTCATCGCCTGACTTTATAATCATTTCTTCATTCCGGATAAAAGCCCCCTGGTTTAATTCTTCTTGCATAGTAAATGGTAATGTGTTAGATTGAATATAATGCCTGTCTAAATATATAATGGTAACCGCATCATCTGCACAGTAAAAGAAAAAATAAATTG